>JAEDKB010000200.1 GCA_016296045.1 Oscillospiraceae bacterium | reverse complement strand
GTTCGCGCACTTTACAACTACGGTGCTGCAGCACAGGCCTATTCCGAATAAGCCGAATAAGACATTAAGGGCACTCTCCCTGTGAGAGTGCCCTTTTGTTGCACTGAACAACGGATCGGTCTCCATGAGTGATTGCAAAAAAGCCCCTTATGAAAAAGTTTTCCGATGACGGCATTCTAAATTGTGAAAAATATAGTATACTGATTGCAATGGAAGATGTTCTCGGATCTGATACTTTCTTTGGCAATGCCTTCATAGCAGTGCATACTTTGCGAAATAATGCATTCGATTTGAAAACCTCTTCTTTCCGGGGAATCGGGAGCTTGCTTTTCCGATTTCCCGGTTTCTGTTTTCCGGAAAATGCAAAAAGAACAGGGAAAAAGCAATTGTGCAAAGTTTTCCGCTGACGGCATTCCGTACTGTCAAATATCAGCTATAATATAAATGATTTGGTTTGCTCTGTAGTTTCCATGTTTCGTTATTACTTTGGGTGAAAGTGTTGCGACGGTAACAGACAGAGGAACTGCATTTTGCATCAGTTAGCGCTGATACAGAATGGAATCGGAAGAATGAGGATCCTCTTGGACGCTCGGCTTTCTATCGTCCACCTTTGTGGTGTATTTCCTTCGACGAAAGAAAGCACAAAAACCAAGAGCCTCTTCTTTACGGGAAACCGGGAGCTTGGTCTCCCGGTTTCCCGATTTTTTTTGTGGAGAAAAATAGCAATTCTGCAGCAGATAAATGTTGTGGAGTTCATCAACACAATACTTTGTTGAAAAAAGAGCGCTACCGGATGCCGGACTTTGTCCACCTATGTGTTGATACCGTTTCAACCCAAAAACCGAGATAGTCTTTTCCAGAGGAATCGGGAACCATCCGATTCCTCTGTTTGGTTTAAATAGCCTGAATAATAAACCGATAAAAGTAAAGTTTTCCACTGACGGCATTCTTTGTTTTGGACCGTTTCTGTATACTGAGAATTGGGTATTTATACAATATGGAGTACGTGCCTTTTGCGGTATTCCGGTAAAGCACCTTGACACCAAATAAGGAGAAGCTGACGATGAAAAACACAATCCGTATACTGGCTGCTGTACTGCTTTTACCTGTGCTTGTTATGAGCCTGTCGATCGGAAATCCTGCAAAGGCTTCCGGCTCGTGTGAAAACGGTCATTCCCCAGTGATTGACCCGGAGGTCGAGCCGACCTGTACGCAGCCCGGGCTGACAGAAGGAGCCCACTGCGGAGTTTGCGGAACAATTCTGGTGCAGCAGCAGGAGATAGAGCCCTACGGGCATATGCCGTTACGCATCCCGTCCAAAGAACCCACCTGCACAGAACCCGGCTCAACAGGCGGTACGATGTGTGTTTTTTGCGAGGAGATCATCACGCAGCCCGTGGTTATCCCTGCAAAGGGACATTCACCTGTTCCGGCAGAGGCAATTGAGCCGAGCTGCACGGAGCAGGGCAGAACGGCGGGAATGCAGTGTGAGAACTGTGGAGAAGCCGTCAGCGGAATGACCGCCATTCCTGCGCTTGGTCACAGTTTTGTCTATACGCCGGATGAAGAAGGTTATCATTGGAAGAGCTGCACCCGGTGTGACTGCGAGGTGCTGGAGAGCTGCTCTTTTGAGGACGGTTTTTGTATCTGCGGCGCAGAGCAGGAGCTGGAGCTGACGGAGATCAGTCTGCCGTATGCCTGCTCTTTGACATTGAATAGTGGAATAGCGGTAAATTATATAGTGGCAAAGGAAGAAGTTTCCGACTACGACACGTCCTCGCTGTATCTGGAATGCAGCATTGATGCCTATGACGGCAATCATTTTATCGGCACGCAGACATATGTGCTGTATCCGCAAAGCAGAGGAGACGACTGGTTCTTTGTGTTTGACCATGTGAATGCAGCACGGATGAACGACATGATCCATGCACAGCTTTTCCTCTGCAAGAACGGCGAACAATATATTTGCACTTTTACAGATTACAGCATTGCGACATATGCCTACCGCAAGCTGGCTGATCCGGACACAGAAAGTGCGGTCAAGTCGGTTTGTGCTGACCTGCTGCGGTATGGCAGTACGGCACAGATCTATCGGCAGTATCGCACAGATAATCTCGCAGATGCAGCTATGACAGCAGCTGAAAGACAGTATCTGACAGACTTAGCGACTGTGTCTGCTAATCGATATCTTGAAATCCTTTCCGACAATCCTAATGAAACGGTCTATTGGATGAATGGGACACTCGTAATAAGCGATATTGTCGCAATTCGTGTGGCCTTCAATGCATCGGAATTTGACGGTGACCACAGTCAGTTGAATCTGCGAGGGGCCTATCTGGACTGTTTTGGGCAGCTGCAGGAGTTTGTGATTGCGAATGAACAGATGCAAAGCAGCGGCTCCGGCTATTGCTTCACTATGGAGGATTTTGCTGTTACACAAATGCGCAGCATAATTGAATTCGCAATCTATGCCGGCGATGAACAGGTTTCGGCAACGCTTCGTTACAGCGTAGAGAGTTACTGCGCAAACCAGTCAGGAGACCTTCGAGATCTTTGCCGGGCTATGCTTGCGTATTCTGATTCGGCGCGACGTTATGCGACACAATAAGGAGGATGCATATGAAAATGAAAAGAATGTTATCCGTTCTTCTGACAGTTCTGCTGCTGCTGTCAGTGCTTTTGCCGACAGCTTTTGCGGAAAAGGGGGCAGCTGCTGAAGAACGCCTTTTCCAAAAGAAAGGTGAAGAGGGCGATGAAACCCTTCCGATGGGCGTGATTCCTTCTGATGTGGTCATTTCGCCGGAAAAGGAAAAACGAGGCGCGACAAGAGGAACGCTTCCTGCAAAGTATAACAGCAATGAAAAGGGCTATATCACACCCGTCCGCAGCCAAAGTCCGTATGCGACTTGCTGGGCGCATGGCAATATGGGGGCAGTGGAAGCGAGCATGGTCAGAAACGGTGTTGTCGATGCCACGACCGGTAAGCCTGCGACAAAATCCTTAAACCTTTCTGAGTATCATATCGCGTGGTTTTCTGCCACGGAGCGTTATGACGCTTTGGGAATGCTTGAAGGCGACAGCGCTACGCCGGTACAAAGCTTTTTGGACGGTGCAGGCAACGACTCAATCGCGACTTACACCCTGATGGCGTGGGAAGGTCCTGCCAGTGAGTCAACACCTGCGTTAGCATATTCGGCAACGGATGAGGAAGGAATTGACCCTGCCTACGCTTACGACTACGACATTGCCCATGTGCAGGATGCGATCTGGATCCCAATGTCGAATCGAGATGCCGTGAAACAGGCAATTATGCTCTGC
>JAEDKB010000199.1 GCA_016296045.1 Oscillospiraceae bacterium | reverse complement strand
AACCGCTGACCTCTTGAATGCCATATATATACTAATTTGCCTATTGTTGAAATTAGCTTATGGAGATTAAAGTTACCAGAAATAATTAGGTCGTTTGCATGGTGAGCTCATGTTTGACGATAACACTTCCACCTGTCAATTCCTCGGTCACGGCGGCAAGGAACGCATCCAAAAACGGGAGCGCCTGCTCAGCGAGCTGAACGATCTGCTGACAGACACCGGCCCATTTCACGGCACGGCCTCGGAGCTGATGGCGCGGCTTTGCGCCAGATCGGATATCCAGATCAAGTCAGCAAACGCACTGACCCGGCAGCTCAATCCCTACCGGGCGCTGATGGAGTTCGAGTACGGCATCCGCTGCGAAGTGGAGCGAACCGCAAAAAGCCGCACGCTGCATCTGACAAAGATCAGCAATGACGATCGTGCCGATACCCCGACCCGCAGTACCGATACCGTCACTACCGTCACGGAGTAAAAATGAGCCGATGCCATATCGGCATCGGCCCTGAAATCAATATTTATACTCTGGTGGTTCCAAGGAAACATTACCGTTTTCATCGACAAGGAGGCACAAGCCAGCCACGTTCCTCAGCCCACTCACCCTTACAAAAGTCTGAGCAGTATGAAGCAGCGCAGTTCTGTACGCTTCATCACGGTCATTGCACGCATCCATATAATGAATATCGATGTCCTCCAAATAAAAGTTCTCTCTCCATTCTTCCGGCATCTGATCCATATCCGGCCATGTGTAAGGATCTGCACCATTGGCAAGCAGAAAGGCAGTCATTGACTCATCTGCGCTGCCTGCAGCCAACATCAGCGCATTAAAGCATCCATCTGACTCATGCACATCGTATCCCTGGTCAATCAGAACGGACAATGCTTCTGCAATTCCGCTCTCGCGTTCAGCAAGCGGTTTGAGAAGCTCTTCCGGATATGAGGTGTCTTCCGGTTCTTCATCACCGTCGTATTCGTCGACTTTAGAAATGACGCACTGGTAGTAGGTGTCAATCAATTCATAAATCTGCGCAGATCGAACATCTCCGGTTTCAATTCTGTGCAAGACATTTTTAAGTTTAGAATCCACGCAATCACCTCCACGCAATGATACAATACCACATCAGATGCCCCGATGAAAGGACAACATCAAAAACAACGCACAAAATCACGCATTTGGCGGTACAACCACTTCCAAAACGCACAGGGTTATGTTAAGCTTTACATGCAAAACACCTTGCGGCCAGATGAAAGAAAGGCGTACAGCGATGTGCCTGTATCGAAGAGCATTAGGCCGTACGCGGTCAAGCTCCGCACCACGGAGAACAAGTTCGTCTGGGAAATGAAAAAGAAGGATGGCGCAGCATAAACTCCAATTTCATCCGAGCGAGTACCGCAGGGATTCCTGCACTCTCGGCAAGACCAAGACCACGCCGCCAAAGAACATAAACTCCCAAATGAACGCCCTGATACATCCATTGGATGTACTCTGCAACAAACTGACAAAAAATCTTATTTCTCGTTCCACATTTCCACAAAGCGCATTGTTTCTTTCCGCGCTGCTTCGCTGTTGTCCCACCAGCAACTGCTGAACTCCCAGTTATCCATGAGTTTCAGCACAGATGGTTTATACGCTTTTGTACATCGGATATTTTCAATCAAATCCGGTGGAACATCATCAAACACAATTCTCTTATATCGATTAAGGCCAATCACTCCAATTGTATTCTGGCCTTTCGTCCAATATTTTCCGCAGAGATATACCTTGGCGCCGCCGCAAAAAGCGCCTGAGCCGTATCGTAAAATTTCTTGATCATCCAAGTGAGTTTTTGTGATATTGCCGGCTACGCCATACCGCCATTCCTGCACCGAGGGGGTCTGCCGGCTTTCTTCTGGTCTGTCCTCTGGGCTTATTTCTGCCTTACGGCTGAACAGGAAACGCAGCCATTTCATATTTAAACACCTCGCTCAATCATTTTCTTATCAGGATATACAATACCACACTCACCGTCCCGATTAAAGGGCAGCACCAAAATCACCCCTTGAAAATCCAACACCCAGCGGTTCAACCCACTTCCAAAACCAGCAAGGTTATATTAAGCTTGTGAGCTGAGAGTACGGATTAACGGACGGAACGGCTTGTAAAATGAACGCATTGAAAGGAGGCGCCGAAAGTGCACATCGAGCTGAGTGAACGAGAGCAAAAACTGTTTGATTATTTGACAGTGATACCACCCGATATGAATGGTGCGGAACACTATTTGCAGGCAGAAACTCTGGATCGAGACGAAGTAACCAGAGTGGCTATCGAATATGCAGATGCGTGCTTCTGTGAAGCCGGTGATTTTGCATATAAACAGGGCATTCCTCATCCCGCAGGCATCGTGCCCGATTTACACAGCACCTATATTCTCGATGTGGTCAAGTTCCTGCTCCGGTACGGGATGGATCCCAACGGTGTCCATGAAGATTACAATATCATGGACAGCTTGAGGTTTGTTGACAATGAGTACCTGGCTGCCGATACTCTTGTGCTATTGCTTGAACATGGCGGAAAACCGAATCTGATGATACCCGGAGAAGGTGAAACGCTCTTCAATACATTGGACTTTGATGTGTTTTTCGATGCCATTGAGCAGTATGATCGCCAGCGTTACGCAGCACTTGTCCGCTGTTGGATGGTCCTGATCGGTTATGGTGCCCGATGCGGTGAGGACAAAATGCAGATGTTCAGAGAGTATAATTCTTCGGAAATCTTTGACCTGCAAAAGCTTAAGAATCATCGAAACTATTATTTTGGAGTAACACATCTGGAAAACGACTTTGCCATCAGCATCTATGACAAAAAGACTCTGTGGGAAGTTGCCCGTATTCGGTGAAGCTCCATCCATGGCGCGATAAGGATATTCCGGTATGAACTCCGGCACTGAAAGTTCCGCGGAAAGTGACCATTCAAAAACGATGCAGCAGAATGGAAAAATTGCAATTCCGAACAAAAAAGACCTGAAATCTTTCGATTTCAGGTCTTTTTGGTGGAGCTGCCGCTTCTGACGCTGAACTGCTCCGGAATTCGGCCAGCGATTAAAATGTAATATCGCAACAGTATAGATGCCGTGGCCGCCGTGCTGGGCATCTCCCGCGCAAATGCCTACACGCTGATGCACTCCAAGGACTTTCCCACCATCACAATTGGCAAGCGAATGGTGGTCTACCGGGACAAGTTCATTCAATGGATGGACGAACAGGTGTCCGCCTGAGCAAAAATGAGCCGATGCCACATCGGCATCGGCTCAAAGGAATCACTTCATGCACTTTGGCTCATAAAGATAACCCAACTGTTGGACAACAATCAAGGCTTTGAGCAAATCAGCATCATATT
>JAEDKB010000198.1 GCA_016296045.1 Oscillospiraceae bacterium | reverse complement strand
TTGATGTTCAGGATGAGCTTCAGACGCTTTATACCTCCGGCACGGTATTCCATGCTTTCCTCGGCGAAAAGCTGCCTGATTGGAAATCTGCCGCAAACCTTGTCCGCAAGATCTCCGAAAACTATCGTTTGCCGTATTATACGCTCTCTCCGACCTACTCTGTCTGCCGTGAGCACGGCTATATCACCGGCGAAGTTTATAAGTGCCCGATCTGCGGAAAAACAACAGAAGTCTACAGCCGTATTACCGGTTACTACCGTCCCGTCCAGAATTTTAACGACGGCAAAGCGCAGGAATTCAAGGATCGCCGTGTTTATGATATTGCCGGTTCGATGAACAAGCACTTTGGTGACGCTTCGCAGTCGGTTGCTGCTGCTGAAAGCACACCGGCCGCTGCTCCGGCTGCTTGCGGGAAGCTGGTGCTCTTCACCACCAGTACCTGCCCGAAGTGTGTTATGGCAAAGAAATTCCTCGCTGATGCAGGAATTGCCTATGAGACGGTTGTTGTTGACTGCGACCCCGATGCAGCAAAGAAGTACGGTGTCCGCCAAGCGCCGACACTGCTGGTTCTCGATGGCGACAAGGAAGTCAACCGTGTCGAAAATCCCTCCAATATCCGCGCATTTTGCGAAGCAAACGCGAAATAATAGAATGGTCAAATAAAACAGGGCGGTGCAAAACCGCCCTTGTTTTTTCAAAAAACTGATATTCGCTCTGCAGAGAAATTGTGATCTTTCAAAAAAAACTCCTGCGAGCGAGTATTCCGAAGTATTTCATCCATTATAATCAGAAACATCATTTCCCAAACCAACTGAAATCAGGAGGAAACCATATGTATGATATTATTATCGTCGGCGCCGGCCCTGCCGGTCTGACGGCAGCAGTTTATGCACGCCGCGCGGGAAAATCTGTTCTTGTTCTTGAAAAAGACACCTTTGGCGGTCAGATCACCTTCTCGCCGAAGCTTGAGAACTACCCGGGATTTCAGGAGATCAGCGGCAATGAGCTTGCTCAAAAAATGCTGGAACAGGCACTGAATCTCGGCGCTGAAATTGATATGGATACGGTAACGGATGTGATGGACGGCGAAGTCAAGGAGGTTATCGGAGAAGCCGGTCGATATGAAGCCAAAGCAGTTATCATTGCTGCCGGCGCCCATCATCGCCGTCTGAATCTTCCGAAGGAAGAAGAGTTGATCGGCAACGGCATTTCCTTCTGTGCTGTCTGCGACGGAGCATTTTACAAAGGACAGCATGTTGCGGTCATCGGCGGAGGAAACACAGCCCTGCAGGAGATCCTGCTTTTGTCTGAAGTATGCGATAAAGTCACCGTTGTACAGAATCTGGCATTTTTGACCGGCGAGAAAAAGATGATACAACTGCTTGAGGCGAAAGAGAATATTGAAGTGATCTATAACACGATTGTCACCGCATATGAAGGAGAAGATGCTTTGAAGGCGATCCATTTGGTGAATACGGAAACGAACGAAACTTCTCGTCTTGAAGTTGACGGTATCTTTTTGGCAATCGGCACCGCTCCGGAAAACGAGGCGTTTCGGAAAGTTTCCAAGCTTGACGAATGGGGTTACATTGAAGCCGATGAGCGCTGCCTGACAGGAACTTCCGGAATCTTTGTTGCCGGAGACTGCCGTACAAAAGCCTACCGTCAGATCGCTACAGCAGTTGCAGACGGTGCAGCGGCGGCACTGAATGCCTGCCGATATTTAGATCAATAAGCATTGGCGTGATTTCAATATAGAAGTATCCTCAAATTTCTGCATAAGACGGCGCAGCGTACTTACTCACGCTGCGCCGTCTTGTAAAAATATAGTGTCTGAATAAAAGATTACGGATTACGATTGTTTTTTATCCTTGGGGATAATGATATTCAGCAAAATCGCCAGCAAAGCAGCAGGGACGATGCCCGAACCGCCGAAGATATAAGCCATCCATTCCGGCATAAAAGACTGTACGGCAGTTGTGGAGCCGATACCATATCCAAGACCTAAAGCAACGGAAACAATGGTTGCGTTGCGTCCGGAAAGAGGCTCTGTCGTAATTAAATTGATGCCGGAAATAATAATAGAGGCAAACATCATGACTGCGGCTCCGCCGAGAACCGGTTGGGGCATGATGGAAATGATCGCGCCAAGCTTGGGGAACAGGCCTGACAGCACCAAAATGCCGGCGCCCATTGCAATAGCAAAGCGATTGACGATTTTGGTCATGCCGACAAGACCGACATTCTGGCTGAAGGAGGTGTTCGGCAGAACGCCAAAGAAGGAAGCCAGCGCGGAACCAACGCCGTCGCAAATGACGGAACCGGACAGCTCTTTGTCCGTTGCTTCACGATTCAAACCGCCCTGCACAACGCCTGCGGTATCACCGACGGTTTCCACTGCGGTAACGATAAACATAATGCACATCGGAACGATTGCGCCCAAGTTAAACTGGAACTTTACAGGCATAATTTTGGGAATCGCAAACCATGCGGCATCCTTTACCTGTGCCCAATTCGTAATGTATGCGCAGGTAATTTCCTTGCCGTCCACAATCATCGTGTGGGGCAAGAAAAGACCCATAATAAAGGAAGCGATATATCCCACGATAATGCCGAGAAGAATGGACGCGACAGAGGGAAATCCTTTAAACGCATGCTTAAAAATCAGAATTGCGATCAGGGTAATCAGTCCGAGGAACAGATTCCACATCGCGCCGTAGTCCGCATTCGCGCTGCCGCCGCCGAAGAAGCCGATTCCGACAGAAATCAGGCTAAGGCCGATCGCGACAACCACGGTGCCGGTGACGACCGGCGGGAAAAATTTACGGAGGGGCTTGATGATAAAACCGAGACCGGCTTCAAAAAAGCCGCCGATCAGGGAAGCTCCCATGACAGCGCCATAGGCATAGATACCGGCTTCCACATTGGTTGTAATGGTGCCGGCTGCAATGCCGGACATCATGCTTAAAGCAATCGCTTTGTTTACGCCGATAAAACCTGAGGAGGTTCCCATAACGATTGGAAGACGGCCGCCAACAGGACCGATCGGATAGAGCTGGATAAAGGTAACGATACCGGCAACCAGCATGGCATTTTGCAGCAAAGAAACGCGAAGTGCGCCGTATCCTGCATCCGTAGTAATGCCGCAGACCGCCATCAGAATAAGAAGCGGAGACAAATTGCCGACAAACATTGCCAAAACATGCTGCAGCCCCAGAGGGATAGCCTGCCGTAACGGGATTCGCCCGTCAAGTTCATAGGGGGAGGAGTATTTTCTCTCTTTCATTTCGGTCATCCTTCCTTTTCTTGATATTAAAATTATACAATTTTTCTTCGCGCAAGTCAATCTCAATTGGTAATTATAAATATATTTTCCGGCATCAAATGAATTTCTA
>JAEDKB010000197.1 GCA_016296045.1 Oscillospiraceae bacterium | reverse complement strand
GCCTCTTGATTAAAATTTCTGTTATACACACTGCTGGTAGAACTATATTTTAACTTATTATACTATTGGTACGTTCATTTGGCCGATTCTTTCTGTTATCATAAAAGCGTAAATCAATGAAGGAGGTGGGCGTATGGATATCAAACTCGCAGAGAATATCCGGACTTTCCGAAAGCAATTGTCGCTGACACAAGAGCAGCTTGCCGAAGTGCTGGGTGTAACGGTTGGTGCAGTTTATAAATGGGAGGCAAGGCTGTCCCAGCCTGAATTGGCTATGATTATGACGATGGCAGATTATTTTGATACGTCGATGGATGTACTGATTGGCTATGATATGAAGAGCAACCGCTTGCAGTCAAACGTTGACAGGCTGAAAAAATATCGTCACGACAAGGATAGGGAAGGACTTACAGAAGCGGAAAAAGCTCTGAAAAAGTATCCTAATGCGTTTGAAATCGTTTACATCAGCGCCACCATGTATCAGTTGTTCGGTATTGAAGGTAAGGAAAAAGCGTTGCTGCGCCGTGCGCTGGAACTGCTGGAATATTCCAGGTTCCTGTTGCCGCAGAACACCGACCCTGAAATCAGCGAGCTTACCATTTGCGGCGACATGGCGGAAGCATATCTTGCTATGGGCGAGGGAGAGCAGGCTGTGGAACTTCTACGGAAACACAACGCAGGCGGTATTTACAATGACCTGATCGGCTTGACGCTTGTTTCCGCCTGCAATCGCCCCAATGAGGCGTTGCCCTTTCTGTCTGATGCTCTACTAAAAAACACAGCAGCTCTCATGCGCACCGTTATGGGCTATGTCAATGTATTCTTCAGCCAAAAGGACTATGCTTCCGCACAGGCGATCCTTCTTTGGAGCTCAAGTGTACTTTCCGGCTTGAGGGACCGGGAAAAGCCCAGCTTTCTTGACAAGATGAATTGTGTATTCCATGCATGCATCGCCTACACACAGATACAATCCGGCGACGGCGATGCCGCCCGCCGCTCACTGCTCCTCGCAAAGGAGCTTGCAGATCGCTTTGACGCTATGCCGGACTATGATTTGGAGTCAATCCGGTTTGTCACACTCGGCAAGCAAAAGAGCGCCTATGACGATCTTGGTGCAACAGCAATGATGGGCATACAAAATGCGCTCCGTTCCATCGGGGATGATGCACTGTCCGCCATATGGAAGGAGGTAAATGAAGATGAGAAATAAACCCTTGAAAAAACAGCTCACGGCGCAGTTTTACCGCCGGAATATCCCCTTACTCTGCATCGCCGTTTTTGGTGCGTTGGTTTCAGGCTCCCTCAATTTGATTCTTTCGTGGACAATGCAGCAGCTTATCGATGCGGCATCCGGCGTTCCGGGTGCGCTGCCTATCGGAACGCTTGCAAAGATTAGCGGTGCTTTTGTGCTGCTGTGTGTGGCGGCTTTTCTTCTGGACTACGTTTCACAGCCCCGATTTATTGAACGGGCCATGCGGCAGTACAAGGATTTTGCCTTTCAAAAGCTTACCGAAAAGAGCATTTCATCCTTTCGGGACGAAAGCACGGCGACCTATCTTTCGGCGCTTACCAACGATGCGAACGGCATAGAGGCGGATTATCTTGCGCAGCAACTTTCCCTTATCACGAAGACTGTGACGTTTATTGGGGCTCTTGCCATGATGCTATGGTATTCCCCGCTGATGACCGCCATTGCCCTCGGCGTTACGATTTTGCCACTCGTCGCATCCCTTCTGACGGGAAGCAAATTGCAGGCGGCGGAGAAGCGGGTTTCCGACCGGAATAAGGATTTTACAGTCGCTCTGCACGATTGCCTCAGCGGATTTGCGGTCGTCAAGAACTTCAAGGCGGAGAGGGAGATTTTCAAGCTGTTTGCCGAAAGCAATCGGGCATTAGAGAGTGAGAAATTCAACAAGCGGCGCATTAAAACCCTTGTTGGCATGATCGGCGCTGTGGCAGGTATCTTTGCGCAGCTTGGCGTGTTTCTCATCGGTGCATACCTTGCGCTGTCCGGCTATGGGCTGACCCCCGGCGTTGTGATTATCTTCGTGAACCTGATGAACTTTTTGATACAGCCTATCGCAGAACTGCCGGGGTTACTGGCGAGCCGCAGGGCGGCGCTGGGACTGATAGGCAAGCTGGCGGCGGCGTTGGAAAAGAATCCTACCGCCTGCGGCGGTGAGGAGCTTTCCATGTTGGAACACGATATTTGCCTTGAAAAAGTGTCATTCAGCTATGACGGAGAAAAAGAAGTGCTGCACGAGATTTCCGCTGTTTTTGAGGCCGGCAAAGCCTACGCCATTGTAGGCGGCAGCGGCAGCGGAAAGTCCACGATGCTCCATTTGCTGATGGCAGGCAGCACGGAGTATACGGGGAATATCCTTCTGGACGGAACGGAGCTTCGCCGCATTGCACCGGAATCTCTGTATGAGATGACTTCGGTTATTCAGCAGAATGTGTTTGTGTTCAATGCGTCTATAAAGGATAACGTAGCGATGTTCCGCAGTTTCCCACAGCAGGAGCTTGACGACGCTATACGACGCGCCCATCTGACCGGGCTGATTGCGGAGCGCGGGGAAAGCTATCTCTGTGGCGAGGGTGGCAATGGACTGTCCGGCGGTGAAAAGCAACGCGTATCTATTGCCCGAAGCCTGCTGAAAAAATCCTCCGTCCTGTTGGCTGACGAGGTAACGGCGGCATTGGATGCGCAGACAGCACATCAGGTCACAAGCGATATTCTCGATTTGCACGGCATGACCCGTATCATTGTGACGCACACGCTGGAGGAATCTCTGCTGCGCCGCTATGACGGTATCATCGTCCTCAAGGACGGACACATAGAGGAAAGCGGCAGCTTTGACAAGCTGATGTCAAACAGGGGTTACTTCCATGCCCTTTTCACCGTGGCGCAGTAGTTTATAGTAGAACAAATATAGGCTTCCACGACCATCGGCAGCAGATTGCAAAGTTCCGAGTAGACCGAATCGACGGCTTGAAGGTCACGCAGAAAGCCGCCGTACAGAAGCCGAAGGATTTCGATGTGTCGGCGTATTTCACGCAGGAGTTTTCCATGCTTGCCGGCAAAACATGCCATGTTACGCTGCTGTGCGAGAACGCCCTCATGAACAGCATCATCGACCGCTTCGGGGAGGATGCTTCCACGCAGATTGTGGACAAGAACCACTTCACTGTGGAGGCGACCGTTGATCTCAGCAGCAATTTCTACGGCTGGGTATTCGCCTCCGGCGGGAAGATGAAGATCACAGCGCCGCAGGAGGCGGTGGACGGCTTTCAAAGGATGCTGGAGAGCTTCAGCGAACGGTAATCCACCGATGAAACGCCCCTCATACACCGTCTGTCAGGTTAAAAAATGAAGATTTTTCCCCGAAGGTGTGCATCTGATTGCACACCTTCTCATT
>JAEDKB010000196.1 GCA_016296045.1 Oscillospiraceae bacterium | reverse complement strand
GAAGATCCTTCGCTGACGCTCAGGATGACATGACAGGAAAGCTTTTTCGGCACGCTGAAACTGCCGCAAAACGGACGTTTTGCGGCAGTCGTCTTTTTCTTATTCAGCGCAGAGGGTTTCCGACAGCTCCAGACCGGGATTGCGGCGAAGGGTGAAGTCGATTGCCCAAGAGCTGGAAAAGACCAGCAGCTTGTGACCGCGGTAGTCCTCTAAAAGCTCTGCGTCAGAGGAGAGATTCAGCTCTTTTTCGTCCACAGGGGATTTTTGGATGAAGCGCAGCACCTCATAGGGCAGATTTTCCATCCGCAGCTCCACGCCGTATTCCGAGAGCATCCGGTAACGGAAAACATCAAATTGCAGCGTACCGACAACGCCGACGATTACTTCCTCCATACCGGTGTTCGGCACCTTAAAAATCTGAATGGCGCCTTCCTGCGCGATCTGCTCCGTGCCTTTGATAAACTGTTTGCGTTTCATCGTATCCTTGGGGCTGACGCGGCAGAAGTGCTCCGGAGCAAAGGTGGGGATGCCGGAGAAACGGAATTTTTTTCCCGGCGTACAGATGGTGTCACCGATGGAGAAGATGCCGGGATCGAACACACCGATGATATCACCGGCATAGGCCTCGTCGATGATTTCGCGTTCCTGCGCCATCATCTGCTGGGGCTGACTCAGGCGCATTTTCTTATTGCCCTGCACATGGAAAACCTCCGCCTCGCGCTCATACTTTCCCGAGCAGATACGCAGAAAGGCAAGGCGGTCGCGGTGCGCCTTGTTCATATTTGCCTGAATTTTGAATACAAAAGCGGAAAAATCGGGGCTGAAGGTGTCGATTTCACCGCAGTCTGCCGTGCGGGGCAGAGGAGGCGGCGTCATCTGCAAAAATGCCTCCAAAAACGGCTCGACACCGAAGTTGGTCAGAGCGCTTCCGAAGAATACGGGGCTGAGCTGTCCGTGCCGAACCTCGTCCATATCGAACTCACGGCCTGCGCCCAGCAGCTCCACATCGTCGCGAAGCTGCTGCCAGCGTGCCGTGCCGATGTGGTCGGCGACGGCGGGATCGTCCAGCGCGATTTCCAGCTTTTCGGCGCGGTTTTTGCCGGAAACGCCGGAAAAGAAATTGATCTGCTGCCTGCGGCGGTCGTAAACGCCCTGAAATTCCTTGCCGCAGCCGATGGGCCAGTTGACCGCATAGGTTTCGATGCCCAGCTCGCGCTCGACCTCGTCAAGCAGATCGAACGGATCCTTTGCCTCACGGTCGAGCTTGTTGATAAAGGTGAAGATCGGAATGTGGCGCATGGCGCAGACCTTGAAGAGCTTGCGCGTCTGCGGCTCGACGCCCTTGGCGCCGTCGATGACCATGACGGCGCTGTCCGCCGCCATCAGCGTGCGGTAGGTATCCTCGGAAAAGTCCTGATGGCCCGGCGTGTCCAGAATGTTGATGCAGAATCCCTCATACTGAAACTGCATGACGGAGCTGGTGACGGAAATGCCGCGCTGCTTTTCAATCTCCATCCAGTCGGAGACGGCGGCACGGGCATTTTTCTTGCCCTTGACGGCTCCTGCCTGAGCAATCGCGCCGCCGTAGAGCAGGAATTTTTCGGTTAAAGTGGTTTTACCGGCGTCGGGATGCGAGATGATCGCAAAGGTTCTGCGCCGATTGATTTCCTGTTGTAAGGTTGACATGATGATTCCTCCATTATTCCGCGCGTTTTCGCGCAGATACAAAAGTTGACGTTGACAGAAAGCAAGAGAACGCAACTAGAACGGAGCATATTTTCTCATGGGGAATCCCTCCGGATAGAAATGAAAATTACGTTACATAGCATACCACAAAAAGGAAGCAAAAACAAGCATGCGGGGTCGTTCGACGTGAAATTCGTGCAAATCGGTTGCAATACAGCAAAGAAATTGATATAATGTAATTACTTTTTTACAGAGTGGAGGATGATCTATGCACCATCTGATAACCTTTTCGGAAACCGTCTCGGAAACCGTGGCGGAAACCGTTTCCCAGACCACGCAGCAGGCGGCCGCAAGCGGCGATGAAATGGGCAATATGCTCAGCTTGCTGCTGCTTGTCATGATGCTCGGCTGCGCCATCTACTGCATTTATACCTTTATCCGTCTTCGCAAGGAATGCTATCTGTTTCCGAACAAATTCCTGTATCCCGGTAACTGCAAGCCGGAGGAATGCGTGGACGTAGGCGGATTTATCGACTATATCCTGCCCAGAATTCTGCTTTTCGGCATTGCGCTCTTCCTGTGCGGCGTTGCCTACGGCATGCTGGATCTGGTGTGGAAGGTCAATCACATTGCGGTCAATATCGGCTCTATGGTAGTTCCGCTTGCGCTGTTTGGCTGGTACATTTATGCACAGCGCAAGGCAGCCAACCTGTTCTGGTAAGATGAAGCTGGTAATTCTGGATGGCTATGCCTCCAATCCGGGCGACCTGAGCTGGGAGGCGCTGGAGCAATTCGGGGAATTGACCGTCTATGACCGCACAGCGCCGGAGGAGGTCGCCGAACGCATCGGTGACGCGCAGATTGTCCTGCTCAATAAAACGCCGATCCGTGCGGAGGTGTTTGAAAAGTGTCCGAACCTGCGGCTGATCAGCATTCTGGCAACGGGCTATAACATTGTGGATCTTCAGGCGGCAAAGGCGCATGGCGTTACGGTGTGCAATGTGCCGGGCTATTCCACCGGAGCGGTGGCGCAGATGACCTTTGCGCTGCTTTTGGAGATCACGCAGCAGGTAGGACGCCATTCATCGGAGGTGTTTGCCGGAAAATGGCAGAAAAATCCCGATTTCTGTTTTTGGAGCAAGCCGTTAATGGAGCTTGCCGGAAAAACGATGGGTCTGATCGGCTACGGGGCCATCGGACAGGCGGTCGGCAGGCTGGCGCAGGCGTTCGGGATGAAGCTGCTGGTAACGGCAAGGCATGAAAAGCCGGTGCCCGACGGTGCGGAGTTTGTCGATCTGAAAACCCTGCTGGCGCGGTCGGATGTGGTTTCGCTGCACTGTCCGCAGACGGCGGAGAATCTGCATATGATTGACGCGTCTGCGCTGGAAGATATGAAGCCGGGAGCGATTCTGCTCAATACGGCACGGGGCGGCCTGATCGATGAACAGGCGGTGGCGGATGCGCTTCGCAGCGGCAAGCTGTATGCCTTTGGCGCGGACGTGGTCTCCAAGGAGCCGATCTGCACGGACAATCCGCTGCTCAGCGCGCCGAATTGCTTTCTCTCGCCGCATATCGCGTGGGCGCCGAGGGAAACACGCATCCGTCTGCATGAAATCACGGCGGAGAATGTGCGGGCATTCCTTGCCGGCTGCCCGCGCAATGTTGTTTGTTAACAATACATGACCGCGCAGGCGAAAACATAAGACGGTTTTGGGGCAGCCGCAGGAAAAGAATTGTGCCGTGC
>JAEDKB010000195.1 GCA_016296045.1 Oscillospiraceae bacterium | reverse complement strand
CCGTGCAACTATGGTATGATACCCTCAGAATTTTCGGGAGGATGCTGCAAATGGCGAGAATAATTGCGGTCGTCAACCAAAAAGGCGGCGTCGGAAAAACGACAACCGCCGTGAATCTGACCGCCGCGCTGCACGCCTCCGGAGCGCGTGTGCTTTTGTGCGACTTTGATCCGCAGGCAAACGCTACCTCCGGTCTGGGTGTGGAAAAACGAAATGTCAGTGCCGGCGTTTACGATATGCTGATCGGACGCTGTGCTCCTGCGCGGTGCATCGTCAAAACGCCCTATGGGGATCTGCTCCCGTCTACCGCCTCTCTCGCGGGTGCCACGGTCGAACTGATTGCAATGGACAACCGCGAATATCGGCTCAAGGGGCAGCTTGACACGCTTCGCGATTCCTATGACTATATTTTAATCGACTGTCCGCCGTCGCTGGAGCTGCTGACACTCAACGCCCTGTGCGCCGCAGACAGCATTTTGATTCCGGTTCAGTGCGAATACTACGCGCTGGAGGGGCTATCCGACCTGATGAGCACGATGCGCGCCATCAAGCGGCGCTTAAATCCGCGTCTGGAAATATTCGGCGTTCTGCTGACGATGTACGACGGTCGGACAAACTTTTCCAATCAGGTGGCGCAGGAGGTGCGCCGCCATTTCCCCGGCAAGGTCTTTGCCACCGCGATCCCGCGCAACGTGCGTTTGGCGGAGGCTCCCAGTCACGGTCTGCCGGTATTTGCTTATGACAAAAGCTCTCGCGGTGCTGCGGCATATCTTGCCGTGGCAGAAGAATTTCGCAGAAAGGGGTAAGCTATGGCATCAAAACAAAAAGGTCTCGGACGCGGTCTGGGCGCTTTGATCGATGATTTTTCCGCGTCGGGTGTTTCCGACAGCATCACCTCGCTTCCTCTGCAAAAGGTCGAGCCGAATCCCCGTCAGCCGCGCCGCGTGTTTGACGAGGAGGAATTGCAGGCATTGGCGGATTCCATTGCGGAGCACGGCATCGTTCAGCCGCTCGCCGTCCGCGACGAGGGCAACGGTTACTATATGATTATCGCGGGCGAACGCCGCTGGAGAGCCGCCCGTCTGGCCGGTCTGGACGAGGTTCCCGTTGTGGTGCTGGAGGCCGATGACCGCACGGTCATGGAGCTGGCGCTGGTAGAGAATTTGCAGCGGCAGGACCTCAATCCGATGGAAGAAGCCGAGGGCTATCGGGTCTTGATGGAGGACTTCGGGCTGACGCAGGAGCAGACCGCGGAGCGTGTCGGGAAATCCCGTCCCGCAGTTGCAAATGCGCTGCGTCTGCTGGCGCTGCCTGACGAGGTGCGTGAGCTGGTCGAAAGCGGTGCGCTTTCTGCCGGTCATGCCAGAGCGATCCTGTCTTTATCATCGGAAAAGCTGCAAAAAGCCGCCGCTCAAAAAATTCTTGCGCTGCGGCTGTCCGTCCGCCAGGCGGAGGCCATGTGCAAGCGCATGAGCGCGGAGACAAAGTCCAAAAAGCCGAAATCCGTTCTGACCGTCGATTATGTCGGCGAATGTGAGAAAGCGCTTACAAAACAGCTCAGCCGCAAGGTCAGAATCGTCAACGGCAAGCGCAAAGGGCGTTTTGAATTGGAGTTCTACGGTCAGGATGATCTGCAGCGTCTGTATGATGCGCTGCTGACCCTGCAATATACGGAGGATTCAAATGGTGGATAACGAAAACACGCAGAACGAACAGCTCACGCCGAAAAAAAAGCGTGCCATGCTGGAATATATGGGAATCATGTTTGCGGTTGCGTTTTTACTGGTGGCCGTTTCGCTGTTTGTCAAGCTGAATTCCATGCAGAACGATCTCGATGCCGCCAACCTCGGTGCGAGCACGAGTATTGAGGCAATGGAGGAACAGTTGGAGAGCATCGGTCAGGAAAACGATGCCCTGACGCAAGAGCGCGATCGGATGGAACAGAGCGCCAAGGCCGCCGAGCTTCTGGCGCTGGCGCAGAACGCCCTGACAAAAAAGGACACGGTTTCCTTCCAGGCGTATATGGCAGAGCTGGAGGGCTATGCCGACGCGCTGCCGGAGAGCGCCGCTAAAATTTATGCGGATTTGATAAAATCTCTTCACTAAAGGAACATGAGGTGATATTATGCTGGATATCAAACGAATCAAAGACAATCCCGAGGCCGTCAAAGCCGGTCTTCGGGCAAAGGAGGTCAACTGTGACGAGCAGATCGACCGTATTTTGGAGCTGGACGCGCAGCGCCGCGCTCTGATTCTCGAAACCGAGACGAGCAAGGCCGAGCAGAACAAGGTTTCCAAGGAAATCCCCATGCGGAAAAAGGCCGGCGAGGATGTTGCGCCGATTTTCAAGCGCATGGGCGAGCTGAAAGCGAAAATTGCCGAAAACGACAAGAAGCTGTCGGACGTGGAGGCGGAATACCGCACACTGATGCTGTCTCTGCCGAATCTGCCCGATCCGGATCTTCTGCCGGGCGGAAAGGAAAACAATGAACCGCTGCGCTATTACGGCCAGCCGCATCAGTTTGACTTTGAGCCGAAGCATCACGTCGATCTTTGCACCGATCTGGGGCTGATCGACTACGAGCGCGGCACAAAGCTGGCAGGCTCCGGCTTCTGGATCTACCGCGGCATGGGCTCGCGTCTGGAATGGGCGCTGCTCAACTACTTCATGGACTGCCATCTGCGCGACGGCTACGAAATGGTGATTCTGCCGCATATGCTGGAATACCGGTGCGGCGAAACTGCCGGTCAGTTCCCGAAATTCGCGGACGAGGTCTATAAGATTGAAAATCCGACCGACGACCGGATGCACTTCATGCTTCCCACGGCGGAAACCGCCCTTGCCTCCCTGCATCGCGGCGAAATCCTCTCCGAAGCCGAGCTTCCCCATAAGCTGTTTGCCTATACGCCCTGCTTCCGCAGAGAGGCCGGCAGCCACCGTGCAGACGAGCGCGGCATGGTTCGCGGTCACCAGTTCAACAAGGTGGAGATGTTCCAGTACACGCTGCCGGAGAAATCCGATGAAGCGTTTGAGGAGCTGGTTTGCAAGGCAGAGGAGCTGGTCAAGGGACTGGGCTTCCATTTCCGTACCGTAAAGCTGGCGGCAGGCGACTGCTCGGCTTCGATGGCGCGCACCTACGACATCGAAATTCAGATTCCCTCGATGAACGGCTATAAGGAGGTCTCCTCCGTTTCAAACGCAAGAGACTATCAGGCGCGCCGCGGCAACATCCGTTTCCGCCGCGAAGCAACCGGCAAGACCGAATTTGTTCATACGCTCAACGGCTCCGGTCTGGCAACATCGAGAATTTTCCCGGCCATGGTCGAACAGAATCAGCGCGCAGACGGCTCTGTCGTTGTGCCGGAGGTTCTGCGCAAGTATCTCGGCGGTCTGGAGATCATTGAGAAAAAAGAGCTGTAACCGCGCTCAAAGCAAAGCCGTATTTTTCA
>JAEDKB010000194.1 GCA_016296045.1 Oscillospiraceae bacterium | reverse complement strand
CCATGGTCTGTGGATGACCGAACTGTAATATGAGCTGTTGCCGCCTGCCGAGGGAACTTGGCAGGCGGTTTTTTATTGGTGTGCTCTGGAATAACGGAACAAGCGCGGCGGGGGTTTTTGCCGTCGTGCGGCAGTTGAGATAGCTGTTAGGAAACACCTTCCTTTTGGGGAAAGCGTTTTCTGTATTCGTCCATCAAGGCTTGGAAATCCGGATCGGAGCGCAGGAACTCGCATTCGTTATCCGTTTCAAGCTGACGCAGCATCAAAGCTGCTACTCGTGAGCCAAGGGTATCATCCGCGGATTTTGTGGGTAAATGTTGGAACATGGCAGGCGACTTTATCGGTGTCAACGCTGCATTCAGCATTTTCTTGATAAGCTCAATGCTTTTGGCAGCGTCCTTCGATGCAAGTGCTATTTGTAAGGGACAAACATATCCATTGTACTCCCAAAAGCCAAAAAGCGACGCCATCTTTTGTGAAATCTCAGAAACACAGGCGGCGGAATCCGTTTCATCCAAAAGCAGGTCGATATCAACCAACGTAATAAAGTAACTCTGTATGGTCGCAATATCGCTGAATATTTTCATTTCAGCTAAGGCAGCCGCTTCTTCGTACCGTTCCTGCTTCATCAAAACATTGATTTTCAGCATTTGCTTGTCAACCGTTCTTTTGTCGGGAAGCAAAGCAATCAATTCCTGTGCTTTTTCCGTTTTTCCGCAGGCGAGATACTTATTAGCAAGAATACTGATTGCCGCCTCCTTCGTTTCTTCATCCTTGCTGTTGGCGGCTTGTTCGTACCATACCATTAACCGGCGTTCGTATTCTGCCCGCTCTTCGGATGATAAAGAGGCACGGGCAAGGGTTCCCTCCAAGAGCAGCGCCATAGAATATCGCAGCAAATCACAGGTAGGGTATTCTTGTATTTTTGCAGTTGCAGCAGAAAAGCCGGCTTGAAATCCCATAGTATTTGCCACTTCTCCGACCTCGTTGCAAAACCGGCCGATCTCTTTTTTGGAAAGAGATTCATGAAAAGTGAACAGCGTGTTCAGGTCAATTTCAAGCAATCTGGCAAGCGGTGCTAAAAGCGTAATGTCTGGATAAGTTGATCCACTTTCCCATTTATTGACTGCCGGAGCGGAAACGCCAAGGGAATTTGCAACCTGTTCTTGCGTTAAACCGACTTTTTTACGATGTTCCCGGATTTGCTCATTCAACTTCATGTTTGAATCGCCCTCCTTTCTGTGCTTACATTATAGCCCGAATCGTATCACGCCACAATTGAGCCGTTATTTAACCGGCAGACACAAAAATTAACCGCCGGTTAAGATATGACAAAGCCGCTCCGATTCGTGAGATCCTGTTTCGGAATGCACTGCTTACCTTCTGCCCGAACCTGCCCGAATCCTCAATGATACATAAACCCGGTTGTCTGCGGATCGGGACTGACGCGCCGGGCCTTACCTTCGGGAAAAAACGAAGCGGAAATCCCGGGGCGCAGCAAAACCTGTTTTTTGCAGTCCGCGCCGGCGTATGTAACGCCCGCGAAACATGATGCAGCGTGTTACACAAACATAAAAACTCTGTTTTTTGCACAAAACCGAAACAAACCAATCAAAAAAACTTACAAAACCGCTCATTTGTTGACATCCGTTACATGTTACGGTAAAATACGTAACAAAGCCTGAAACAGGAGGAATCATATGGACTTCTATGAGCAGACAAGCGGCTGCGTATCCCGCCTGTCCCCCACAGAGCAGAACCTGTTTAACTACATCATCAAGAATCTGCATATCGTGAAGGATATGAGCATCCGTGACCTTTCGGAAAAGTGTTTCGTTTCCACAACGTCGATCTTTCGTCTGGTCAAAAAGCTCGGCTATCAGGGTTATGCCGATTTTTCTCAGGCGCTCCGCGATACCGAAAAAGAATCGCGCAAAATCCACATGCCCAGCATCGTTTCCTCCGACAATTACCGCGACAGCTACCTGAAAAACGTGATCGAGGCGGTGAAGGTCATCACGGACGAAAAGATCAATAAATTCAACGCTATCATGAACCGAAACCCCAATATTTTTATTATCGCCGAGGGACTCAGCCATGAGGTCGGGCGGTATCTCTACCGTCTGTTAACCATGATGGGCTTCAACGCCGAAATGCCGGATGAGGAATTTGAGTTCGCCTCCGTCCTCCGCCGGATCAAAAGGGATGACGTTTTGCTTGTTCTCTCCTATACCGGAAACAACCGCAGTGTCATACAGAAGATCGAACGCATTTTTGCCATTGCCACGCCGACCATCGTTTCGCTCACGAGATCCGACAACAATACGATCCAGAACATGAGCGATTTGAATTTCTATGTTTTTGCCGACGAGATCGACTGCCAGGGCGCGGATGTTACATCACGGTGCGGTATGATCTCCATAATGGAAACGCTCCTGTATAAACGTCTTTCCTCCGATTCCAGTACAATTATTGATTGAATTCGGTGCTGTGTTACGCAATTTGTAACACAGCACTTTTCATTTACACGCGTTACAATCGGTCGGCCAAATATAGACAGAGGAAAAAAACTATATTACGATGTGGGTGTAGCTTGTACAAGAAACCGCAGCATTCCTCCGGCGAATTTGTGAATTATTTCAGAAAGGAATGAAAAAATGGCAAAGAGAATTGAAAGCACCCCAAAGGCTGACGGATTCAGAATGCCCGGTGAATTCGAGGAACAGAAACAGGTCTGGATGCTCTGGCCGGAACGCCCCGACAACTGGCGGAACGGCGCGAAGCCGGCGCAGAAGGCCTTCGCCGCGGTCGCCAAGGCTATTTCTCAGTTTGAGCCGGTGACGATGTGCGTCAGCCCCGCGCAGTATCAGCATGCGCGTTACATGCTTCCCGCCGAGGTCCGCGTTGTAGAAATGACGAGCAACGATTCCTGGATCCGCGACTGCGGCCCGACGTTCGTTATCAATGACAAGGGCGATGTCCGCGCCATTGACTGGGAATTCAATTCCTGGGGCGGTCTGGTCGACGGCCTGTATTTCCCGTGGGATCAGGACAATCTCGTTGCGCAGAAGGTCTGCGAGATCGAGGGCGTCGACTCCTACCGTACCCCTGACTTCGTGCTCGAAGGCGGCTCCATCCATGTTGACGGCGAAGGCACTCTGCTCACGACCGAGATGTGCCTCCTCTCCGAAGGCCGCAACCCCGACATGAGCAAGGAAGAGATCGAGGCGAAGCTCAAGGAGTACCTCAATCTCGAAAAGATCATCTGGATCAAGGACGGTATCGATCCTTACGAGACCAATGGCCACATCGACGATGTTGCCTGCTTCATCCGTCCAGGCGAGGTTGCCTGCATCTGGACCGAGGATGAGAATCATCCGTTCTACCAGCAGGCGCAGGACGCCTACAAGACGCTCTGCGAGGCGACCGACGCCAAGGGCCGCAAGCTCAAGGTCCACAAGCTGT
>JAEDKB010000193.1 GCA_016296045.1 Oscillospiraceae bacterium | reverse complement strand
TTGACGGCAATGAGGCATCGCTCCGCCTGCAAAAAAAGCTCGGAATGGTGTGCGCGTCTCTGCCTACGATTTGGGTATGGAAAGAGTGATACTAATTCTTGCCTGAAAAGACCGCACGGCAACCGGTTGAGCGGAAATCCGTAAAAACAGACCGCGCATGAGGCGCTGAACCGCTCCCTGTCTACTTGGCAGGGAGCGGTTCAGCCTTTTCGTTTTATAACGATTTTTTTTCAAAATGCTTTCTCCTGTGTTATTCTTTGATAATGCGCCAGGCATCGACCAGACGGTCCAATGACCATGCGGCATTTGCAGGGCTGGAAGAGGGGAGCACATGTGCGGTTCGGTGCAGAATCGGCTCGTTGTATTTCCGATAGTATTTCAGCGAGGTTGCCCCGTTGCAGAAAATGCGCGTGATCGGGGCGTGATCGAGTATGATGCGAAGGTCATTTGGAACAACATCACGGATGGAGCTGTCAGAGGAACCGACGATGGTGCAGCTTCCGATGGAATCCCACAGAGCAAAATGGTTTGACAGGATCAGTTTTTTCTTTTCCTCGACCGTTTCGGGAACGGGAGAATCGGTCAAAGCAGCCATGATTTTCCAAAAACGGTTTTGCGGATGCCCATAAAAAAACATTGCTTCTCGGGATTTGACAGAGGGGAAGGAACCGAGAATCAGAACACGGGAATTTTCGTCATACAGGGGCGGTATCGGATGAACCTGCGGCAAAGCCTGTGCCATAAAACAACCTTCTTTCTGTTTTCTATTTTATTTCAAAGGCTGCGGCTTGTCAATCATCTGCCGAAATACTCCGCACAGCCAATGGCGGTCGTGCTCGGAGAAGGTGTTGGTCAGCAGGAACGTTCCCAAAAGAAGCAGAAGAAAACCGATTCCCTTTGCAAGTGTATTTCCGGGCAGCACCAGCGTGATGCTGATGCAAAACGCGGCACAAAGCAGCGGAAGCAGAAAATCCTGAAAACGTATGACATGGCCGCTGACAACCAGAAGCCTCCGCAGACTCAAAAACAGATTGATCGCGTGGGTGACGGCAAAACTGAAGACGTAGCCGGTCAAGCCCCAACGCGGCAGAAGCAGATAAAGAAAGACGACATCCAGCAGGGAGGTAAAGGAATTATAGCGCACAGAGCTGACCTGCTCGGCAAGACCTTTGAGCATTCCGTCGGTAATTGCATCGGTATAGAGCATCAGCACCATCGGCGCAAACAACCGCAGAAAGTGTCCCGCCTCCGGACTGTTATAAATGAGCATTCCCAGAGCATCGGCACTGACAAAAAAGAAGCCTGCGACAGCAACGGCGAACAGAAAGGTCATTCTGAGGCACTTATCGGAAAGGTCAATAATCCGTCTGCGCTTACCGGATACGCGGCTGCGTGAAAGCTCAGGAACGAGCAGATCGGAAACGGAATACAGAATTGTTGCCGGGAACATCAGGATCGGAAAGACCATTGCATGAATCGTTCCGTAATTTGCCATGGCCTGTGTTCCGCTCAGACCGTACTGCGCCAGCCCAAAGGGGATGAGAAGCTGTTCCGCCGTGTTCAGACCGGAACGCAAATAGTCGTTCAGTGCAATCGGGATACTCAGACGGAGCAATCGCCTGCGAATATGCAGCGGCTCTTTCGGCAGCGAAACACCGCGCATATCACGCCGATAGCGCAGATAAAGCAGGAGAACAAAAAATACCGTTCCGACAGAGCTGCCGAGGATGATAGAGGCGCAGGAACGCTCCAATGAGGCACCTGCCCAAACCAGAAGCAGAGCGGCGGTCAGAAGCAGGGAGAAGATGTGTTCCAGCAATTCTGCGACGACCAGACGACGGATTTTTGAACAGGCGGTAAAATAGCCGGTCAGAATACCGCTCATGCAAGAGAAGGGCAGAAAGATGCCCATGATTTTCAAAGACAACGCGGTGTTCAGATCTCCGAGCAGGCTTTGTGCGATCAGTTCGGAGGTGAAATACAGGGCAGCTCCGGCAACGCTGCTGATGAGCAGGCCGTAACGCAGACAGGCGGAGATCGCAAGACGGACACCGCCTTTTCGCCCATGTCCGAATTCCTCCGCAGACAGGCACATGGCTGCCACGCGGATGCCTGAGGTGCCGACCAGAAACGCAAAAACTCCAACGGTGGAAATCAACTGAAGCAGTCCCAGACCCGACGCACCGATCCGATCGCTTAAAAATACATTGAAGGCAATCGAGATCAGGCGCATAACGATATTCGCAGCGGTCAGCAGCATCGCACCGCCCAGAATCGAGTTTTTTCGTTCCAAAAAACCACCCCATGATATATATAGAAAACGCCCGCCGCAAAAATGCTTTGCAGCGGGCGAAAAATTTTATCACAGTTGTTTCCCGTTCAGTGTGGCGCAGAGGAGCCGGTCGCCTTCGTATTGAAGTTTCAAAGAGAAAAACGGGATATTCTCCTGCATCAGACGGAGAAAGAGCTTATCGCCCTCCCATTGCGGCAGCTTTGCAAACCGTTCTTTCGGAATCCATTCCAGAACGCCTTCGTCACATTCGCAAAGCTGACCGTCAAAGTCCGTAATGTGGAAAAGGTGCATATATTCGCCTTCCCATACATCGGATACAAAGGTGACAATCCCGCAATAGCGCGGAGCATAAACGGTCAGACCGGTTTCCTCCTTTGCTTCGCGGAGCATCCCTTCCTCCGGACTTTCGTTTTCTTCAAGCTTTCCGCCGATGCCGATCCACTTGTCCTTGTTCAGATCATTTTCTTTTTTGATCCGGTGCAGCAAAAGATAACAGCCGTCTCTTTCAATGTAGCCGAGCGTCGTATTTTTCATCATCAGACCTCTTCAAAAATCAGCTCGTCATAGCCGGTTTCGTCATCCTGCTCCACACCGATGCGCCATCCGTCAAGAATACCGATGACCAGCTCGCAGGTCGTATTGATGATACAGCCTTTTGTCAGATGACCGCCGATGGTGGACAGATCCTCCTTGGAAAGCGCAATGTGCAGATGACACCGCTGCGCGCTGACAGTACCATTGAGAGAAACGATCTCACAGTGGTCGGGAATATCGCGGATCGTTACGCCGCTTGCGTCACGAACGCGACCCTTTGAGATACAGCCGACAGCGGAGAGTATCACACCTGCCGCAATCTGATGTTCTGCCGCAAGGTGCCGGATGCTTTCCAGCAGATCGTCTCCGCGGTGCAGACGTTTGCAAATCGTTTGCATATCGTATCCTCCGAGAAAAAGTTTTCAACACGCTGACAGACTGGAAAGGGACTGCAACGCAGTCCCTTTACTTTGAATTTACAATGACCTGAATTCCGTGGTGCAGGTTTTCAACAACACAGTGCGCCGCTCCGTCGGCGTGTTCGCCGTCCAGCGTCCAGTCCATCGTTTCCGGCGCGTCGATCTCAATGCGCGAAGAGGAAGCAAGTGTCAGCATGGGCGTGTTGTAGTCCTGCGTCGTCAGGGCGAGGACACAG
>JAEDKB010000016.1 GCA_016296045.1 Oscillospiraceae bacterium | reverse complement strand
TGTATGACCGTCCCGCATGGAACGGACATGTCTACGAAACCGAGTGCTTCTTCCCGACTTGGATCAATAAGGAATCCGCTCCTCATGTTCAGGCTCTCATCGATGCACACCACGCTCTGTGGGGCGAAAGCAGACTGTATGCCGACGAGCAGGCAAAAGAAAAGCGTCAGCGCCCGCTGACCGACAAGTGGACCTTCTCCACTAACGGCGTTTCCATTCAGGGTCGCTACGGCATCCCCTGCGTCGGTTTCGGCCCCGGTGCCGAGTCTCAGGCTCATGCCCCGAACGAAATCACATGGAAGCAGGATCTCGTTGTCTGCGCCGCTTTGTACGCAGCGGTTCCCGGCCTGTACAAGCCCGAAAACAAGGACGGCTCCGCTACCTCTTTCCGTCAGGAACTGACCGGCAACGACATTAAGTAATCCACCCGAAAAAATCTATAACGGAGGAAATATCAATGAGCAAAACTGTAGAACTTGCAAGACATCTTGAAACCCTGCATATCAACAATATGTACAAGAGCGATTTCTATTGGACTTGGGACAAGACCGATGACGAAATCGACGCCATTTTCACCGTAGCTGACGCTCTCCGCGATCTGCGTGAGCGCAATAAGTCCACCAAGATCTTCAACTCCGGTCTCGGCATTTCCCTCTTCCGCGACAACTCCACCCGTACCCGCTTCTCCTTTGCTTCCGCCTGCAACCTCCTCGGTCTGGAAGAGCAGGTTCTCGATGAGAAAAAGTCTCAGATCGCTCACGGCGAAACCGTCCGCGAAACTGCGAACATGGTCTCCTTCATGGCTGACGTCATCGGCATCCGTGACGATATGTACATCCACCAGGGTCACGAATATCAGAAGACCTTCATGGATGCTCTGGAAGAAGGCTACCGTGACGGCATCCTGGAGCAGCGCCCCACTCTGGTCAATCTGCAGTGCGACGTTGACCATCCGACGCAGTGCATGGCTGATATGCTCCATGTCATCCACTACTTCGGCGGTGTTGAGAATCTGAAGGGCAAGAAGGTTGCCATGACTTGGGCATATTCCCCGTCTTACGGCAAGCCGCTGTCCGTACCGCAGGGTGTTATCGGTCTGTTCACCCGTTTCGGTATGGATGTCACCCTGGCTCATCCGGAAGGATACGAGGTCTTCCCCGAGGTGGAAGAAGTCGCTCGTAAGAACTGCGAGAAGTACGGCTCCAAGTTCACCAAGACCAACTCCATGGAAGAGGCCTTTAAGGATGCCGATATCGTCTATCCGAAGTCCTGGGCTCCCTTCAAGGCAATGGAAGAGCGTACCGCTCTGTACTCCAAGGGCGACCAGAAGGGCATCGACGAGCTCGAAAAGAGACTGCTTGCTCAGAACGCCGAGCATAAGGATTGGGCTTGCACCGAAGAAATGATGAAGCTGACAAAGGACGGCAAGGCTCTGTATCTGCACTGCCTGCCCGCAGACATCACCGGTCTGAGCTGCCCGGAAGGCGAAGTTGACAACTCCGTTTTCGACCGTTATCTTGTTCCTCTGTATAAGCAGGCTTCCTACAAGCCGTACATCATTGCCGCAATGATCTTCATGTCTCAGGTGAAGGATCCTGTCGGCACCCTGATGGCTCTGGACGCTTCTGACAACAAGCGCAAGATGTTCTGATTCCCTTTATCAGAAATTCAAAATTCTATAATATTGAGCGGGAGCAAACGCTTCCGCTCAATCAATGATATGAGGTAAAAACAATGTCTAAAAGAATCGTTATTGCTCTGGGCGGCAATGCGCTCGGCAACACTCCCTACGAGCAGCTTCAGCTCGTCACCGAAACCGCAAAACCCATTGTTGACCTGATCGAGCAGGGCAACGAAGTGATTATTGCACATGGCAACGGCCCTCAGGTCGGCATGATCAATCTCGGCATGTCCACTGCGGCCGAAGCAAAGGCAATCAAGTCCGATATGCCGTTCCCCGAATGCGGCGCTATGAGTCAGGGCTATATCGGCTACCATCTTCAGAATGCGATCGGCAACGAGCTTGCTGCCCGCGGCCTGAAAAAAGAAGTTGCTACCGTTGTTACGCAGGTTCTCGTTGACGAGAATGATCCCGCCTTCCAGAATCCCACAAAGCCGATCGGTGCATTCTACGACAAGGAAACTGCCGAAAAGATCGCAGCCGAAAAGGGCTATACCATGGTGGAAGATGCCGGCCGCGGCTACCGTCAGGTTGTTCCCTCCCCCAAGCCCATTGACGTTATCGAAAAGAATACCGTCAATGCTCTGATCCAGAGCGGCTGTGTCGTAATTACGGTCGGCGGCGGCGGTATCCCCGTCATCCGCAAAGACGGTAAGCTCTATGGCACGCCGGCTGTCATTGACAAGGATTTCGCTTCCGCAAAGCTGGCAGAGTTGGTCAAGGCGGACGCGCTTGTCATTCTGACTGCCGTTGACCGCGTTTGCATCAACTGGGGCAAGCCCAATCAGGAAAGCCTCAGCGAAATGACCGTTGCCGAAGCTGAAAAGTACTGCGAAGAAGGTCACTTTGCTCCCGGCTCCATGCTGCCGAAGGTCAAGGCTGCCATCAGCTTCGCGAAGGCAGGCGGCTCCGCGATCATTGCATCTCTGGAAAATGCAGGCGCGGCCGTGAAGGGTGAATCCGGTACTGTCGTTCATCTGTAATACACATTACAAATAACAAGGACACTTCCCGTTGGGAAGTGTCCTTGTTACGTTATACAAGATAAGAATCAGCCGTTCTCGCGCATCTTAGCGAAGCACTCGCTGCAGTATACGGGACGGTCGGTCTTCGGCTCAAACGGAACACGAGCTTCGCCGCCGCAGTTAGCGCAAACAGCAGTAAAATACTCTCTCGGGCTGCGAGCAGCATTCTTGCGAGCGTCACGGCAAGCCTTGCAGCGCTGCGGCTCATTCTGGAAGCCTCTTTCAGCATAGAACTCCTGCTCACCGGCGGTGAACACGAACTCGGCGCCACATTCTTTGCAAACTAAAGTCTTGTCTTCGTACATTTGGTTTTACCTCTCTTGATAAGTGAAATTTGCCCTGACGCTTTTTCCAGCAAAATGTTGTGGGGTCTGACACAGGGTGGTTAATATGCGAACGGCTCTTGCCGATTACGCCTTTTTGTGTGTTTTTTATTATAACATTCCTGTCGGATTTGTCAATAGTTAATGAAATAAATATATAATTTTCGCCAAAATTTGTTAAAAATCGAGGTTCAGGCCATTCTTTTAGAAGCTCAACTGGCCGTCATTTTGGTTCTGTAAATGCAAATGATCGTAGGCAAGCTGTGTTACGCAGCGGCCTCTCGGTGTGCGGGTCAGGAAGCCGATCTGCATCAGGTACGGCTCATAGACATCCTCCAGAGTAACCGCTTCTTCCCCGATGGTTGCCGCAAGCGTTTCCAGTCCGACCGGACCGCCGTTATAGAACTTTATAATCGCGCTCAGCATTCGCCGATCCGTCGCATCCAAGCCCAGCTTATCCACTTCCAGCTTGCTTAAAGCGTGGTCGGCAGCTTCCTTTGTAATCACGCCGTCATAATAAATCTGTGCAAAATCCCGTACACGGCGCAGCATCCGGTTGGCAATTCGCGGCGTACCTCGGCTGCGTGAGGCAAGCTCCAGCGCACCGTCCGGATCAATCTGCATTCCCAGCAGTGTGGCAGAACGTGTAATGATGCGGCAAAGCTCCTCCGGCGAATACAGCTCCAGGCGGAAGCTGACACCGAAGCGGTCACGCAGCGGCGCGGAAAGCTGACCTGCGCGAGTTGTCGCGCCGATCAGCGTAAAGCGCGGCAAGTCAAGCCGAATCGAATTGGCGGAGGGGCCTTTGCCGACAATAATATCGATTGCAAAGTCCTCCATCGCCGGATATAATATCTCTTCGACTGCGGTATTCAGGCGATGAATCTCATCGATGAACAGGATATCTCCTTCACCGAGATTCGTCAGCAGCGCCGCAAGGTCTCCCGCCTTTTCAATGGCGGGGCCGGACGTAATTCGGATGTTGACGCCCATTTCGTTAGCAATGATCCCTGCAAGCGTTGTTTTGCCAAGTCCCGGAGGTCCGTAGAGCAGAACGTGATCCAAAGGTTCGTTGCGGCGCTTTGCCGCTTCAATGTACACGGAGAGGTTTTCCTTGACCTTTTCCTGTCCGTTATACTCGTTCAGATGCTTTGGGCGAAGCGTAAACTCGCCCTCATCACTCGATGTAAAGCTTGTTGTTACAATGGGTGATTCCATCTCCTGCGAAAAATCAATGCTCATGCACTCACCTCATTACCATGGCACGCAGACACTGCTTTACAATGTCTTCCGTGCTCTTTCCTTCTGTTTCTATGCCCTTCAATGCCGCTCCGATCTCCGCAGAGCTGTAACCAAGCTCCGCAAGCGCCGCCTGCGCCAGAGCCAGAGAGCTTCCGGCTGTCGGCACACTCGCAGCGCTTGAACCGGAAAAGTCAACCTCAGACACGGCTCCCATTTTATCCTTGAGTTCCAGAATAATTCGCTGCGCCAGCTTTTTTCCGATGCCCTGTGCGGCGGTCAGTGTGCGCTCGTCCTGCGTCATGATTGCAAGCGTAAAGCGTTCGGGCGATGCGGCGGACAGAATCGCAATCGCAGCTTTCGGCCCAACACCGGTCACACCCAGCAGCAATTCAAAACAGCGCAGCTCCTCCCGACTGGAAAAACCAAATATATCAAACGCATCCTCACGGATGTTGCAGTATGTATACAGTTTTGCCGGCTGACCGATATGCAGCTTGGAAAGCGTGTAGGCTGTCGTATGGCAGGCATATCCGACGCCGCCGCAGTCTACCACCGCCAGGCTGTCATCCATCAGCGTAATTTCACCATTCAAATAATAAAACATTGTTATCCTTTCCTCATCAGCAGACTGGTGGCGCTTCGTGCATGGCACAGCGCAATCGCAATCGCATCCGCCGCGTCATCCGGTCGGGGCACCTTGTCCATTTTGAGCAGACGGCGCGTCATATCCATGACCTGCCTTTTTTCTGCCTTTCCGTAGCCGACAACCGACTGCTTCACCTGCATCGGCGTATACTCAAACAGCGGTATGCCTGCGCGCTCAATGGCGAGCAGAATCACGCCGCGTCCGTGTGAGACACCGATACCGGTCGTAATATTGTGTCCCCAGAATAATTCCTCTACCGCAACCGCTTCCGGCTTTGTCACTTCCAATAACTGCGTCATATCTTCAAAAAGCATATTCAGCCGCTTTGAAAACGGGAGATCGGCAGGTGTTGTAACCGTGCCGTATTGCAGCAAAGAATAATTTCCCCGTTCTGCGGTAATCAGTCCAAACCCGGTCGTTGCGTAGCCGGGATCAATCCCTAAAACTCTCAAAGCCCAAGAAGATTTCTTGCCCAATCCTTAACGAATTGGATCCAGTCGGGATAGGCCATATTCAGCAGCCATGTGATGATGCCAATGATAACAATAGCGAACAATATCCACGCGAAAACCCGCTTCCACTTTGGGCTGGGCACAAACGGCATCTTTTCCGTTTGCTCCGTCTCAGAGGGAATCTGCTCAGCAGTCTGATCCTCAGAGAATACTTCGTTCTTTTCTTCCATTTCTTTCACCTCAGTTATATATCATACCATACTTTTCAGGATTTTGCAGTATTTTTTTAGGCGGAGTTTTTCTTATTGCGTTTTCAACCGGTGTATGCTATAATACGTTCTACCGAAGTAGTCGCAACGCGGCTGATTCGGTACACATTGTGAAACGAAAAAGAGAAGGAGTTTTTATGAAAACACTGAAACACATCATTGCCCTGCTTTTGGTTGCCGCAATGGCTTTCTCCATGGCAGCCTGTTCTTCCGTTAGCTCTATCGTTCAAGATGCCCTTGATTCCTCAGAATCAGACATAGAACCCAGCCGCGGCATTGTGACCGGCAATACCTATAAGAGCGAGTTCATCGGCATTCAGTGCTCTCTGGATGAAAGCTGGACGATTTCGGATGATGAGCAGTTGGCGCAGCTTGCCGGCATGACCGCCTCTCAAATTGAAAACGAAACCGTGAAGTCCTTACTTGAAAATTCTTCCGTTGTCTATGATTTTTATGCCACAAAGGACTACGGATTTGAAACACTGAATATCAACATGAACGATTTGGGCTCCACCGGAATTGAAGGCGACTCCGAAGATCAGATTGCCGAACTTGCACGCCCGCAGATCGAATCCATGCTGAGTGACAGCGGCTTTGAAGGCTGCAGCGTTGTGAAGGAATCCATTGTCTTTGCCGGTCAGGAGCATCCCTGCTATGTGATCACCGGCTCTGTCAGCGGTGTGCAGGTTTACGAGAAGATGGTTATGATCATCCGCAGCGGCGTTGTAATCTATGTAACCGCGTGTACGCTTATGGAAGATACGACCGACTCGCTGCTCTCCCTCTTTACCGCATACTGATTGATACAAACAGGCTGTTGCAGAATATTCTGCAACAGCCTGTTAGACTGCCAAAAAAGCCCGTAACCGTCAAAATCAGAATAACAAGAGCGTATCTACACCGATACCGAATCAAGGTTTCTTTCTATGTCATCCTGAGCAAACGCGAAGGATCTTCGCACTTCGGTAGAGAAAAGATTCTTCGTCACTGCGTTCCTCAGAATGACATATAAGGAACGGTTTTGTTGCAATCATGCTTGCTTCGCAAGGATTTTGACTTCCATCGCAACTCGCGCCCTACCGTACCTCTGTACGCCGACAGGCGCGAGTTGCTCGGCTTCCGGAACTTTTTTTGCAGTCTGCCAGCGTGCCGAAAAGGGTTTTTCGACACGCTGACAGGCTGTTGCAGATAAAAATCTGCAACAGCCTGTTTTTTTACACCTCAAACATCAAGTCGCCGTATGTCGGGACAGGCCAGATGTCTTTATCCACCGTCAGTTCAAGACGGTCGATCGGCTCGCGCAGCGCACGCATTGCCGGAGCAATGGTGTCGTAGCAATAGTTCGCCATTTCGGCAATGCAATCAAGGGAATTGCTGTAATCAACGCAAGCCTCCAGATGTGTCAAAGCTTCATTCGCCTCATTCAGATAGGCACTGGTCTGCTTCAGCAGTTTCTCCTGTACCGCTGTACATGCCTCAGCACATGCGTTACGCACCTTGCATACGGAATCAGCCAAGCGTGCCGTATAGCGAACAATGGCGGGGATGTAATGTTTCTTTGCCATGTGAATCATGGTCTTTGCTTCTATGCAGGTGACCTTGGCATATGTCTCGTACATGATCTCACTTCTGGATTCCAGCTCCGCTTTGGTATAAACTCCAAAGCGTTCGAACAGATCGATTGCCTTTTCGGTTGTCAGGCTGGGTATCGAGGAAACCATACTCGGCAGATTCGGTAAGCCGCGCCTTTCGGCTTCTTCCACCCATTCGGGACTGTAGCCGTTTCCGCTGAAAATAACGCGGCGATGCTCACGCAGATTGTCTGCAATCAGGCGGTTTGCATCGGCTGTGAAGTCGTTACTTTTTTCGAGAATATCTGCTGCTTCGCAGAACGCCTCAGCGACAATGGTATTGAGAACCGTATTGGAATTTGCAATACAGTCAGAGGAGCCGACCATGCGGAATTCAAACTTATTTCCGGTAAATGCAAAGGGGGAGGTACGGTTGCGGTCAGCCGCATCCTTGTTAATCAGCGGAAGCGTTGAGACGCCGGTGTCAAGCTGCTCTCCGACGATTGAAGTGGCAGCGGTGCCGTCGCGGACGATCTGATCCACAACATCCTCAAGCTGCGTTCCCAGGAAAATGGAAATAATCGCCGGAGGAGCCTCATCCGCGCCAAGACGCTGATCGTTGCCGACACACGCCGTTGACATTCTTAAAAGATCGGCATGGCGGTCAACCGCCTTGATGATGCAGGAAAGAACCAGCAGGAATTGCAGATTGTCATTCGGTGTCGTACCGGGATCAAGGAGATTTTCACCCGTATCGGTGGAAATCGACCAGTTGTTATGCTTGCCGGAGCCGTTCACGCCGGCAAAGGGTTTCTCATGCAGCAGGCAGACCAGACCGTGTCGTCCTGCCACACGTTTCATTGTTTCCATCGTCAGCTGGTTTTGATCGACCGCAATATTGCAGGTGGTGTAAATCGGCGCGCTTTCATGCTGGGCGGGAGCCACCTCATTATGCTGCGTTGTAGCCGTGATGCCCATTTTCCAAAGCTCAACATTCAGATCCGCCATAAAGGTGCCGACACGCTCACGAATCACGCCGAAATACTGATCCTCCAGCTCCTGCCCCTTCGGAGCGGGCGCGCCAAACAGCGTTCTTCCGGTATAGATCAGGTCACGGCGTCTCAGATACTTTTCGCGGTCAACAATAAAGTATTCCTGCTCCGCACCGACAGAAGGAACGACTTTTTTTGCCTTTGTGTCACCGAAGAGCCGAATCATGCGGATCGCCTGCTGAGAAAGCGCCTCCATAGAGCGCAGCAACGGCGTTTTATTGTCCAGCGCTTCGCCGGTGTAGGAAATAAATACCGTCGGAATACAAAGAATCGTTCCGCAGGACATTTCCTTCACGAACGCGGGAGAAGTAATATCCCACGCCGTATATCCGCGTGCGTAATGTGTTGCCCGCAAGCCGCCGGTCGGAAAAGAGGATGCATCCGGCTCGCCCATAATCAACTGTTTTCCGGTCAGCTTCAGGATGACTTTTCCGTCCTCATTCGGAACGGTCAAAAAAGAGTCATGCTTTTCCGCCGTGACGCCGGTCAACGGCAAAAACCAATGTGTATAATGCGTTGCGCCTCTTTCTACCGCCCATTCCATCATCGCTTTTGCCACAACATCGGCAGCAGACATTGAAATCTGACCGCCATCGCGTTCTACGCTGCATATTTCGTCAAATACTTCCTTGGGCAGGCGTTCACGCATGACCGCTTTGCTGAACACATTTTCGCCAAAATAGTCGGAAATCTTCATATCTAAGCCTCCATAAGCAGCTCGCCGTGCTGATCTGCGACAGATTCAGCAGACTGATGATTATTAGATTCTTCAAGTTTACAGGAAAACATCAACAATTTCAAGTTCTTTTCTAGATTTTAGATACGCTTACAAAGTATACCGAGCATACACATGGAAATTTATACAAATTTACTACAGTTTTATCTTTTTCAACGATTTGAATAATTCCTCCCGCTCTGCGCAATCTAGCATTCGGAGGGATGCGTATGCTGGATTCTTCAATTCGAACACTTGCCCTGTACTTGGTCTTAGTTGCCGCACTGCGCTTGCTCGGAAAACGGCAGGTCGGACAAATGGAGCCTTCGGAATTCGCGGTTATGATGCTTCTGGCGAATCTGGCGACGGTTCCGGTCGAAAATCTGGATATGTCGATTTTATATGGAATCATTCCGATCATTTTGATTTACGGCGCAGAGATGCTTTTTTCCGTTCTGACGCTGCGGAGCATCCGACTGCGGAAGCTTCTGTGCGGCAAGCCCGTCATTCTGATTGAAAACGGCAGAATTTCCGAACGGAATCTGAAACGAACGCGCATTACCTTAGATGAATTAACAATGCATTTGCGCGAAAAAGGCATTTTTGATTTAAACACCATAAAATATGCGATTCTGGAAACAAACGGTCAGGTTTCGACCTTGCAGTTTGCCAAAGACATGCCGGCTACGGCAAAGGACGCCGGGCAAAAAGTAACGGATACCGAGCTGCCCATAACGCTGATCTCAGACGGCCGGATCATGCACAAAAATCTGCCCCTGACCGGCTACGATATGAACTGGCTGGAAACACAGCTTCGAATGCGAAAAGCTCTGCCGCAGGAGGTACTTCTGATGACCGTGGATTCTGCCGGTCATATCATATTCATTCGAAAGCAGCATGAAACGTAACGCGTGTAATCGGGACTTGACCTGAGTACACGCGTTCGTTATAATAGAGCCATAACAAAACACGAAAACACAGGAGGCCATTATGAACCTGAAAGGCAAGCATTTTCTTACCCTGCTGGATTTCACGCCCGAGGAAATCACCGGACTTCTCGACTTGGCGGCCGAACTGAAGGCAAAGAAAAAAGCCGGAATTCCGCATGACGATTATAAGGGTAAATCAATCGCCCTGATTTTTGAAAAAACCTCAACCCGTACACGCTGCTCCTTTGAGGTCGCCGCATATGACCTTGGAATGCACGTTACATATCTGGATCCGAGCGGATCACAGATCGGCAAAAAGGAGTCGATTGCCGATACCGCTCGGGTGCTGGGCCGGCTGTTTGACGGTATAGAGTACCGTGGTTTCGGTCAAAGCATTGTGGAAGAGCTTGCAAAATATGCCGGCGTTCCCGTATGGAACGGTCTGACAAATGAATACCATCCTACGCAGATCTTGGCGGATATGCTGACCATCCGTGAGCATTTCGGCACATTAAAGGGCAAAAAGCTGGTTTTTATGGGTGATTGCCGCTACAATATGGCAAACTCTCTGATGATCGGCTGCGCCAAGCTCGGTCTGCACTTTGTTGCCTGCGGACCGGAGGGCTATTTCCCGAATCCCTTGCTGATTGCCCGCTGCGAAGAAATCGCAAGCCGAACCGGCGCGACCTTGACCTTTGAAACCGATCCGATGAAGGCAACAGCCGGTGCCGATGTCATCTATACGGACGTTTGGGTTTCAATGGGTGAACCGATGGAGGCATGGGAAGAGCGCCTGCAAAAGATGCTTCCCTATCAGGTGACATCGAAACTGATGGCCAACGCCGGCGAGCAGGCCGTATTTATGCATTGTTTGCCGGCCTTCCATGATCTGAAAACAGGTATCGGTCGTCAGATCGGTGAGAAATTCCATCTGGAGGCTCTGGAGGTTACCGACGAGGTCTTTGAGAGCAAGCAGTCCATCGTCTTTGATGAAGCCGAGAACCGGATGCATACCATTAAAGCCGTTATGGCAGCAACACTGTAAGGCTGAAAAAGCAACCGCAGCGGAAACAATCCGCTGCGGTTGCTTTTTCAATAGTTTCGCAAATATCCGCTCTCTCGCAGGGAAATAAAGTCATCGTCTGCAATAATAATATGGTCTACCAGCAGGATATCCAACGCATCTAACGTATCACGCAGAAATACCGTTGCACTGATGTCCTCCTTTGACGGCAACGCAATGCCGTTCGGATGATTATGCGCGACCACTACCCCACTGGCATTCGCGTTCAGCGCTTCTTGTACTAAGCGGCGAATGGGTACATTTGCCGAATTCACGCTGCCATAACCGACCATGCGGCAGTTGATTACCTTCCCCACGCCGTCCAGCAGGAGCAGGTACACCATTTCATCCCGTGCGCCGTAATAGTACGGAAGCAGATAATGTCCGAAATCATGGCTGTCCTTCAATCTGCTCTCCACATGGGAGCGGGAAAGGAAATAGCGCCGATGCAGTTCCGGCACAAGGCGAAGCAGCAGCACACTATCCTGCTCCATTCCCTCCAGCGCTGTCAGATCCTCCGTAGCGGCTTCCATTAGCTGTGCGACGGTGGGATATGCTTTCAGGATGTCCTGCGTCAGCTTCTGAGGGTCTTTGCTTGAAAAGCTGAGCAGGAGTTCAAGCAGCTCTGCATCTGTCAGCCCATCGGGGTTTCGGAGCAGAAAACGTTTTTTTAATTGTTCCATTTTCATGGTAAACCCTCCTCAGAGCATCTTTTTCAGATAACTTCCGGTAAAGGACGCTTCACAAGACGCAATTTCTTCCGGTGTGCCGACCGCTACGATTCTGCCGCCGCCGTCGCCGCCCTCCGGACCCAAATCGATAATATGATCCGCTGTTTTTATAACGTCGAGGTTGTGCTCTATGACCAGGATCGTATTGCCGGCATCCGTCAGCTTCTGCAAAACCTCCAAAAGCTTATGGACATCATACATATGCAATCCGGTTGTCGGCTCGTCGAGGATATAGAGGGTTCGACCGGTAGAGGGTCGGGAAAGCTCTGTTGCAAGCTTGACCCGCTGCGCTTCACCGCCGGAAAGCGTGGTTGAGCTTTGTCCAAGCTTGATATAACCCAAGCCGACTTGAACCAAAGCAGAAATCTTTTCACGCAGGCGGGGCTGATTTTCGAAGAATTCCAGTGCTTCGTCCGCCGTCATGTCCAACACATCCGCGATGGTCTTTCCACGGTAGAGCACCTCAAGGGTTTCGCGGTTATAGCGTTTTCCGTGGCAGACCTCACAGGGAACATACACATCCGGAAGAAAGTGCATTTCGATCTTCACCAATCCGTCTCCGGAACAGGCTTCACATCGCCCGCCCTTGACATTAAAGGAAAATCTTCCGGAATTAAAGCCGCGTTCTTTGGCGGCGGAGGTAGCTGCAAAAAGCTCGCGGATATCCGTAAATAAGCCGGTATAGGTTGCCGGATTGGAACGCGGGGAACGGCCGATCGGACTTTGATCGATGATGATGACCTTGTCCAGATTCTCCACGCCCTCCATCCGATCAAATTTCCCCGGACGAACTCTGGCGCGGTTCAGAGCACTTAACAGCTTCTTGCCGATGATTTCGTTGACCAACGAGGATTTGCCGGAGCCGGAAACGCCGGTCACGCAGGTAAACGTTCCGAGCGGAATTGATATATCGATATCTGCAAGATTGTTCTCTTTGCATCCGTATATTTTGAGCGCTTTCCCGTTTCCGCTGCGGCGAGCAGCCGGAATCGGGATTTTTTTCACGCCGGAAAGATACTGTCCGGTAATGCTTTCGGGACATTGAATGATATCCTCCAGCGTTCCCTCCGCGACAATTTTGCCGCCGTGGATTCCGGCTCCGGGGCCGACATCCACAAGGTAGTCGGCGGCGCGGATGGTATCCTCATCATGCTCCACAACGATCAGCGTATTTCCCAGATCGCGCAGGTGGAACAGCGTTTCAAGCAGTTTGTCGTTATCTCGCTGATGCAGACCGATACTGGGTTCATCGAGGATATACAGAACTCCCATCAAAGAAGAGCCAATCTGCGTTGCAAGACGAATTCTCTGCGCCTCACCGCCGGAAAGCGTACCGGCAGAACGCGAAAGCGTCAGGTATTCCAGACCAACGCTGCGAAGGAAGCCGAGACGAGAGCGAATCTCTTTCAGAATCTGATCCGCAATGACCGCCTGTGACCCCTCAAGCTGCAAATGATCCAGAAATTCCAGTTCTTTTTTTACGGAAAGATCGCAGAATTTCGTGATCGACAGTCCGCCGACCGTAACTGCTCTGGCAATGTCCGACAGACGTTCACCGCCGCAATGACGGCAGGGCGCTGTCGCCATACATTCCTCCAATTCCTTCCGCATCGCGTCGGACTGCGTCTCTCTGATACGGCGCTCGATATTGGGAATAATGCCTTCGAATGCCTGTTCCAGCGTACCGCGTCCGTTTCCACGCTCATAGTGCAGGTGCAGCTTCTCACCGCCCGTGCCATAGAGGATCACCTGCATGGCCTCCTCCGAAAGCTCCCTGATGGGCACATGAAGATCAAAATGATATTTCAAAGCAAGCGCCTCAAAATACATTCGGGCAATGGAGTCATTCTTGATATTGCCCCAGCCGCTGGCTTGAATCCCGCCGTCGAAAATCGAAACGGATGGATCGGGAATGATCAGCGCAGGGTCTACCTTCAGACGGAAGCCCAAGCCGGAGCACTCCGGACAGGCACCCATGGGATTATTGAAAGAAAACAGACGCGGTGAAAGCTCCGGCATGGAAATTCCGCAGTCCTCGCAGGCATAGTTTCTGGAAAACAGCGTTTCCTCGCCGGTATCGGGCTGCTGTATAATCACCAGCCCGTCCGCATGGGAAAGAGCGGTTTCAATACTGTCTGTCAATCTGCGGGTAATATCGCCCCGCAAGATCAGACGGTCAACCACCAATTCGATTTTATGCTTTTTATTCTTATCCAGCTCAATCGTTTCGTTTAAATCGTAATTGATTCCGTCTACGCGCACACGGGCAAATCCGCTTTTTCTGGCATCCTCGAACACTTTGATATGCTCGCCCTTTTTCCCCCGAATCACGGGAGAGAGCACCTGAAATCTTGTATTTTCCGGCATCGTTAACACTTTATCAACGATCTGATCGATGCTCTGACGGCGAATTTCGCGTCCGCATTTCGGGCAGTGCGGCGTGCCGACCCTTGCCCACAGCAAACGCAGATAGTCATAAATCTCCGTCACCGTTCCGACCGTAGAACGTGGATTTTTGGAGGTTGTTTTCTGATCTATGGAGATTGCGGGAGAAAGCCCCTCAATCAAGTCCACATCCGGCTTATCCATCTGCCCCAAAAACTGGCGCACATAGGCAGAAAGCGACTCAACATAGCGTCTGCGGCCTTCGGCATAGATGGTATCGAAGGCAAGCGATGACTTTCCGGAGCCGGAAAGTCCCGTGAAAACACACAGCGAATTGCGCGGAATCTCCACATCGACATTTTTAAGGTTATTTTCTCTGGCGCCTTTGACCAAAATCGTATCTCGCATGCTTTGCCTCCGCATTTGTATTTGAATAATTATTATACCATGGTTTCCGAAATTCGACAACTGCATTTTGCTTTGAAAGAAAACCTTTTTATTTCCATGAAATCATCTTGCGTTTCTTGCAATTATCGGCTATGATATGCTTGGATTCGACAAATTATGTCATTGCAGATATTTCCATGTAAATTCTGTTTGATTTTTCCGAAACTATAAAGGAGGTGGGGAACGAATGGATGAGCGATTGAAAACAATCCTTGAGCTGTTTGCACAGCCGGCTTTCTTTTCCAAAGACGGTCTGGTCGTATGGCGCAACAGTGCTGCCGGCTCTCTGCTGAACGAAGGTACCTCTCTGCATTCTATTTTAGAAAATGAGGACTCCTTGTTCTCAAAATGGTCCCGCAGCAGTACTTTGAATTTATCTGTTTTTCTCGGCGGTTGTGAGTATGAGGTCACCGTTCTCGCCTGCGGCGAATATGATCTGTTTATCTCCTTCAAGCGTCAGGCAGAATCGAATATGGAAGCACGCGCTCTTTCCCGCGCTTCTGTCTCACTGCGAAAGCAGCTGCACAGTATCGTCAATGCCGCCGATTCGCTGTTTGAGCAGCTTCCGGATGAGTACAGCGGTTCGGATGCGGCCGCAATGCTCAACCAGACGATTTATCGTTTTATTCGTCTTTGCGGACAGATGGCCGATGGCAGTCAGTTGCTGCTTGGGCGCAAAGAGGCGAAGAAGGAGCTAATTGACCTCGACCGATTCTTTTCCGACTTCGTGAAACAGGTGAAGCCTTTGGTAGCCTCCGTTGGCTTTGATTTTCAGTATCACGCCTGCCCTGAAAAAATTCAGGCCAATGTTGATTCGGCTTTACTGGAGCGCGCACTGTATAATCTTCTGACGAATGCGATCACCTATACGCCGAAAGGCGGCTCCATCCTGCTGAAGACCGAAAAGCAAGGGCATCTGTTCTTTATCAGCATGATAGATGACGGCGACGGAATTGCTCCGGCCGTCTCCCCCGCGCTGTTTTGTCAGTTTATTGAATGCAACATCGGTGATCCGCGCCGCGGAACCGGACTCGGTCTTCCCATCGTGCGCGAGATTGCCCGTCTGCACGGCGGCAGCTTATCCGTCAGCAATCGCACAGACCCGTCCGGCACGGTTGCCACATTTACCATCTCGTTGGCACGCACGCCGATTCAGCTGCACAGCAAGGCGATCCGATACGATTACGGCGGCGAATTCAATCATGCTTTGATTGAACTGTCCGAGGTTTTGGAGGCAAAACTGTATAATCCCAATGAAGTTCAGTAATATTTTTCCGCTTCCCTTCGTATATATAATGCGGAGGGATGCTCATGGCCAACGAAATCAATCACGCACTGCCTCATGAACTGCGGCTGGAAAACCGCGCAAAGCTGTCGATTACCGGCGTTCAGGAAGTGGAAAGCTTTGATGAAAATGCCGTTGTATTGCATACCTCGCAGGGTATGCTGATTGTTCGCGGCGAAAATCTTCATCTCCAAACGCTGTCGATCGACGGCGGACAGGTTGCGGTCAACGGCAGTGTTTCCTCCCTGACTTACGAGGAACTTCAAAAAAGCGGCAGCTTTTTTCATCGTCTGTTTCGCTGAATGGAGCTCCCGCTTTCTTTGCAGGGAGTCCAGTTTCTTCTCTCTGCTTTGGTTGGACTTGCCTACGGAATCCATTACGATATTCTGCGTGGTCTTCGAAGAACACTTCCCGCTGCGAAGCATCTGCTTGATTTCTGGTTTGCTCTCACCTTCCTGATCGGCAATCTTTTACTGGCGCTTTATGTCGGTAACGGTGAGTATCGCATTTTTATGCTGCTCGGTACCGCGCTGGCAATGGTTGTCTATTTTGTAACCATCAGTCGGTTTTTTCTGCTTGTTTTTACGAAATTCTGGCAATTTCTTACCTTTCCCCTGCGGTTTGTCTGCAAAAGCTGCAAAAAATTTCTCAGAAAACTGTTAAAAAAAGTAAAAAATATCTTTTCATCACGAAAAAAATCGGTTAAAATAGATACACAGCATAAAAGAATTCCGAAAAACTTACGATTGGAGGGGACACCTGATGAAACGCAAATCATCACTCATTACAAAGCTCATCATTCTGGCCGTGGTGATTTACGCAGTCGTAACCATCGTCGCCCTTCAGCCGAAAATTGATACTCTCAAATCGGAAAGCAACTCGCTGAACGATGAAGTCCTTGCCCTGCAGGAAGCCAACCATTCCCTTCAAAACGATATTGAAGCCATGGACACGGATGAGGGCATCATGAAAATTGCAAGAGAACGCCTGAACCTTGTCGCCGATGGCGAATGGATCTTCATCGACAAGAGCAAATAATCGGAGGACATACATTTTATATGGAGTTAACGGTCGGCAGCCTTGTGGAAGGTAAAGTAAAATCGATTACAAAATTCGGCGCATTTATTCTGCTTCCGGAAAACCGTACCGGCATGGTACATATTTCTGAAGTTTCCGATCAATATGTCAGCGATATCCATGACCATTTGGCAGAAGGTCAGCTTGTCCGCACAAAAGTCATCGGTATTGACAGCTCGGGAAAAATCAGTCTTTCTGTCAAGCGTGCAAAAGAGCCGTCCGGTTCTGCATCTGAAAAACCGCGTGCGGAAAGGCCGGCCGCGTCAAAGCCTCCACTGACCTTTGAGGAAAAGCTGCGGCAGTTTATGTCCGATTCCGACAGCCGAATCTCCGGCAGCCGCCAATATGAGCATAAAACCAAAACCAGAAAACGTTGACTTACCGCCCCTCGGCAGAGGGGCTCAGCGTGTCGAAAAACCCTTTTCGGCACGCTGATGGACTGTTGAGAAAGGCTCC
>JAEDKB010000192.1 GCA_016296045.1 Oscillospiraceae bacterium | reverse complement strand
CATCCTGCAAAATCGAAAAGGAAAATGTCAAATGAAAAAACAGCTACAAGCAACAGTCCCGTTGCTTACACCATCAGGTAAAGTGATTGTATCAATAAAAATTGTTTATGATGACAAAGAGGTCATAACAAACCCAACATCTGAAATTTCTTTGATCTATAACGGAAACGAATATAAGGGGTATGGAATAGATTATCTTTGGACAGATGCTTTTGCTGATTTGGAAACGAAACTCCCGAAAGATATCAAGCTCGCTTGTTGTATGACTTGTCGTCATGGAAATATGTGCCCGTATGGAAATGCCGAAAACCAACTTTTCTGCACAAAAGATTTGAAAATAAACAGTAAAGAAGATATGTGCACCTTGTTTGACCATACCAACCCGTTTGAAGAGCGTGCCGTTGCGTCTTTAGACTATTGTGATGAGTATGTTCGTCAAAGCGATGATTGCTACACATATAATGACTATTTATATGAACTAAAACAGAAGAGCATAAAGCAATAATTCGCACACCTTTTCACTTTTCAGTAATTACGGAACGGGTAGTTTTTTGTTTTCCATTCTTTGGAACGAAATGAAAAATGATTCGTCATAGTAGTATATCTCAAAAGAAGGGAGAAAATGAAAAATGAAAAAATTTGTTGTTATTTTGATGACCATGTTGTTGCTCGTATCTATGCTCGTTGGCTGCGCTGCTATGGCAATGGCTGACAATGCGGAGGAGGAAACTGCTGCGGCAATGTATCCGGATGAAGAGTATTCCATGGTAGGAAGCCCGTACGGTTCGGGAACAACAACGGAGGCTGACGCATCCGTTGCTGAAAACCGCAAACTGATCCGAACGCTCTATCTGACGCTGGAAACCGAAACCTATACAGAGCTGCTAGACGGCATTACGCAGCGCGTCAACTCGTGCGGCGGTTATATTGAGAGCCTGAATGCCGATACGCGCTACGCCTCCGATAATCGTTATGCAAGTATGACAATCCGAATTCCTGTAACGCAGCTGGAGGCCTTTGTCGGCGAGGTCGCCGAGATTTCAAATGTGGTGCAGCGTTCGGAATCGACAGAGGATGTGACGCTGTCCTATGTGGATATGGAAACCCATCGCGATGCTCTGGAAATAGAGCAGGAGCGCTTACTTGCGCTGCTGGAAAACGCGGACAATCTGACGGATATTCTGGAGATTGAGAGCCGCCTGACGGACGTACGCTATGAGCTTGAGAGAATGGAGTCTCAGCTTCGCACCTATGATAATCTGATAGACTATGCAACGGTGTATCTGGATATCAGCGAGGTGCAGGTGCTGACACCTACGGAAGAAAAGGGATTCTGGGAAGAAATCGGTGATGGCTTCATAAATAGCATGAAGTCGGTCTGGGAGTTCCTGAAAGAAGCATTCGCATTCTTGATTGTTGCGTTACCGTATCTTCTGTTAATTGCGGCGATTGTCGGCATCAATCTGCTGATTGTGCTTTTGTGTGTCCGCGGCGGGAAAAAGAGAGCACGCAGACGCAGAGAAAAGGCAGAAATGAACCAGCAACCGCCGGAAGAAAAGAAGTTATAAAGAAAAAAGTACCGTGTTTTGTAGAAAACACGGTACTTTTTTGGAGCTACTGGCCGGACTCGAACCGGCGACCTGCTGATTACGAATCAGCTGCTCTACCAACTGAGCCACAGTAGCATCAGTGCCCGGAGACAGCGCATTTCACGCGACAATTATTGTATATCATCTTCCGAGCAATGTCAAGTCATAATCGCAAAATATTCCGTTCTACATCGTTTTTCGCAGTGCTGCCAAGGCTTTCTTTTCAATTCGTGAGATCTGCACCTGCGAAACGCCGAGTATTTTTGAAGTCTTGTCCTGCGTCATGCCATGGAAGAAGCGCAGCTTGATTACCATTTGTTCGCGCTCTGAGAGCTTTGCGATTGCCTCCTGTAAAGCAATTTTCTCCACGATTTTTTCCTCCATTTCTCCGTCGGTCAATACATCCTCTAACGTGAAGCCGTCTTCTCCGGACGGCTTTTGTATGGATTCAGCGGATGCGGTGGCGGTTTCGGCGACGGCAATATCTTCCGGCAGCAGTCCGGTTTCTGCGCTGAGCTCAGATAGTGTCGGCTCCCGTCCGAGCTGGCCGGTGAGCCGCTGTCGGACAATCTTGATATGTGCCGAACGTTCTTTCAGACTGCGGCTGACCTTAACCGTTCCGTCATCGCGTAGGAAACGTCGGATTTCGCCGGCAATTTTCGGAACTGCGTAGGTTGAGAATTGCGTTCCGAATTCCGGGTCAAAGCCCTCAACGGCTTTCAGAAAGCCGAGACAGCCAAGCTGGTACAGATCATCGGGATCGACCCCGCGCCCGAAAAAACGCCGCGCAACCGACCAAATCAAACCGACATTGTTTTTGACCAATTCCTCTTTTGCGTCGCGGTCGCCGGACTTGCTTTGCAGGAGCAGTGTTTCCTGTTCCGAATTCACTTTTTTCCTCCGCGCTGGACGATCTTGCGCTTCATATGTACGGTTGTTCCTTTTCCCGGCGTGGAGGAAATACGGAATTCGGTCATAAAGCTTTCCATAATTGTAATTCCCATACCGGAACGATCTTCGCCGCCGGTTGTAAACATCGGCTTACGCGCCTGTTCGATGTCTGCGATCCCCACGCCGCGATCCTTTACCGTGATGTCGAGGACACGATCGGGGAGGATCCGCGCTTTCAAAATCACCGGACCGATTTGTTCGGGATAAGCGTGGACGATGCAGTTGGTTACTGCTTCGGAAACAGAGGTTTTGATGTCGCCCAGCTCGTCAAGCGTTGGGTCAAGCTGAGCCGCAAAACAGGCGATTGCCGCCCGCGCAAAGGCCTCATTGGATGATTTGCTCGGAAATTCCAGATCCATGTAGTTCTCGCCCTTCATTTAGTACATTCCTCCTTGATATCCGTAATTTTTTCGATGCCGGCGGCTTTCAGCACCTTATACGGCTGCGCCGGTATGTTTTGCAGAATGAGTTTTCCTTGCAGTGTGTTCATGCGGCGCAGAGTGTGCAGCACTACGGCGATTCCGCTGGAATCCATAAACCGCACATCCCGAAAATCGAGAATACAGCGCAATGGCATATATACATCGACCTTATCGGTGATGGTTTCCATGATTTCTCTGGCGCAGTGATGGTCAATTTCGCCGCTTAATGCAATGGTCAGTTGACGTTCCTGCACATAGCTGGTCAAATTCATGTTCCTCCCTCCCAAAAATGAAAAAACGCACACAGGATAATCCTGTGTGCGTCCAGTATAAATAATGATTTGTGCGCGGATTGTCGAAAGGCACGCATGAGCCGTAAATATTTCGTGTTATTCCGTAAACCAGCTTTGATCGGGTTGATGAACGTCGGAAAGTGTGCTGTCACGGTATATTGGCTCGCGCCCCTCTACTAAAATCTCCACGGAACGAATGCCGGGAAGCGCGCACATGGTTGCCACAATGGAGCGAACTGCAATTATTTCTTCGCTTTCGCCGG
>JAEDKB010000191.1 GCA_016296045.1 Oscillospiraceae bacterium | reverse complement strand
GAGTACATCAGCTTCAAAGAGCCTGCAACCTTCTTCATTGCTTTGATCTGTGCGCTGCCGCCGACACGGGAGACGGAAATACCGGGGTTGATTGCCGGACGGACGCCGGAATGGAACAGCTCGGATTCCAGATAGATCTGACCGTCGGTAATGGAAATGACGTTGGTGGGAATATAGGCAGAAACGTCACCGGCCTGCGTTTCAATGATCGGCAAAGCCGTCAGAGAGCCGCCGCCGTATTCCGGAGCAACGCGAGCCGCACGTTCCAGAAGTCTGGAATGGAGATAGAAAACATCACCTGGATAGGCCTCACGTCCGGGCGGGCGGCGGATCAGCAGAGACAGCGCACGATAAGCAACCGCGTGCTTGGACAGGTCATCGTAAACGATCAACACATCCTTGCCCTGATCCATAAAATACTCGCCCATGGTACAGCCGGAATAAGGCGCGATATACTGCAGCGGTGCCAGTTCGGAAGCCGTTGCGGAAACAACAATGGTATAGTCCATCGCGCCGTTTTTGGTTAATGTATCCACCAATTGAGCGACTGTTGAGCGTTTTTGACCGATTGCGACGTAAATACAGATCACATTCTTGCCCTTCTGGTTGATAATGGTATCTGTAGCAATCACGGTCTTGCCGGTTTGACGGTCACCGATAATCAGCTCACGCTGACCGCGGCCAATCGGAATCATAGAGTCGATTGCCTTAATTCCGGTCTGAAGCGGAACCGAAACGGATTTGCGTTCAATAATTCCGGGCGCGTTGCGCTCAATCGGGCGCATTTCCTTTGCGGCGATGGGACCTTTGCCGTCAATGGGCTGACCTAAAGCATCCACCACGCGGCCGATCAGCTTTTCGCCCACGGGGACGGAAACGACCTGACCGGTACGCTTCACGAGGCTTCCTTCGCTGATACCGACATCGGTACCGAGCATAACAACGCTGACACAGCTTTCTTCCAGATTCAGCGCCATGCCATAGGAGTCGTTTTCAAAGCGCAAAAGCTCATTGGACTTGCATTTTTCCAAGCCGTGCACCTTGGCAATGCCGTCGCCGACCTGAATGACATAGCCGATTTCATCCTGCTGTGTCTTGGAAGCGTAGTTTTTAATTTGATCCTTGATGATCTTGCTGATATCGTCAATTTTCAGATTCACGGTTTCACCAACCTTATACTATCGTATCGGACAGGCTGCGGCGCAGCTTGTCCAGTCTGGATCGAATGCTGTCATCCAACTGCACACCGCCGTATCGGAGCGTAATGCCGCCGATCAGGTTTTCATCGATGCGGTTGGTCAATATTACGGTCTTATCCGTAATGCTCTCCAGCTTTTTACTCAGCGCATCCATTTGATATGCCTGCATCGGCACCGCAGTGATCGCGGTTGCGCGCAGGAGATTGTGCGCCTCATCATAGAAGCCGTCATAGGCATCCGCACAAGCAAAAAAGAGATAAAAGGAGCGTTTTTCACACAGCAGGCTCAGAAAATTCAGCAGCATCGGATCGACCGCACCGAATGCCTGCCGCAGAAGAGCCTGTTTTTCTTCTGTCGGAACGGCGGGCGTGTCCAGCAAGGTCACATAGCTGCGATTTTCTTTCAGCACCGTGCGGATCAACGCCAGCTCCTCGCGGACGAGGCAATCGCTGCCGTTCTCGGCAGCAAGCTCAAACAGCGCTTTTCCGTAGCCTGCGGTATCAATCATGGCTCTCCCCCAAATTCTCAATGAAGGAGTCGATCAGATTTTCATGCTCGTTCCTTTTGATATCACGCGCAAGCACCGCGGAAGCAATATCCACTGCCATCACGGAAACTTCATCCTTGATGTCATTCAGAGCACGCTTCTTTTCCATTGCGATCTGTTCGTCAGCTCTTTGCAGCGTCTTTGCCGCCTGCGCCTGAGCCTCCCGAAGCATTTCTTCGTCACGAAGCTGTGCCTTACGGTAGGCATCCTTCAAAATTGCTTCCTTTTCCGCATTTGCCTCGTCCAAACGCTGCTCATACTTTGCCTTGAGTGCCGCCGCATCCTCTTTGGAAGCATTGGCATCGGCATAGAGGTCGTCGATTTCCTTCTGACGGGAATCGATCATCGCCTTGACCGGCTTGAATAAGAGCTTTTTCATGATGAAAAACAGAATCAGGAGATTGACCAAAGTGAACAGACTCGTCCAAAGTTCCACCGAGATAAACTCGCCGGATTCGCCAAAGATATACAACCGGTTCTCCCTCCTTTTGGATTTCCTACGAAGTTTCTGAAAAAATCAGAATGCGAAGATGAGAAGCAGAGCGATAACCAGCGAGTAGATGCCGGTCGTCTCCGTAATTGCACAGCCGAGGATCATGTTGGTACGAATGGTGTCTGCCATTTCGGGCTGACGCGCCATACCTTCCAGTGCCTTGCCTACCGCGTTACCTTCGCCGACACCGGGGCCGATTGCGCCGATGCCCATGCACAGACCTGCGCCGATAGCGATTAAACCTTTTACTAAATCCATTGTAAAGTCCTCCTAAAGTATATATAAATTGTGTTTGCTTACTGAGCTTTCTGCGTTTCCTCCGGCGGGGGACACGCGCCGCCGACGTAAACCATGGTCAGCATACAAAAGACCAGTGCCTGAATGAAGCCGGAGAAAAGATCAAAATAAATTGACAGAACAGCGGGAATGCCGATCTGCAAAAAGGGAATGGAGCGGATAATCTGATTGGGAACCCAGCCCAAAACCACCGCGCTCAGATTTCCCAACGCCACATAGATCAGCGTCATCAGGACGCCGCCGCCGGCAACATTGCCGAAGTGACGGAACGCAAGCGACAACGGCTGCGCGATTTCACTGACAATATTCATCGGAGTCATCACCACAATCGGCTCCGTAAAGCCCTTGAGCCAGCCGAAAAAGCCTTTGTTCTTGATATTGTGATACCAGACCAGCACGCTTGTAATCAACGCCCAAGTCAGCGTTGTGCTGATATCGGCCGTGGTGCTCTTGAAAAAGCCCGTTAAGCTAATCAAAGAGCCGAGCACAGAGGATAAAAACAACGTGCCGATATAGGGAGCAAATCTCAGGTTGTGCTTGCCCATCGTGCTTTCTACCATGTTATAGAGCATGGTAACGCCCTTTTCCGTCAAAACCTGCACACGTCCGGGACGTTTTTTCAGATTTCTGCCCAGGAAAAAACTTGCAGCAATCAAAATGAGCATTACAAGAAAAGAGGATAGCGTTGTTTCCGTAATCGTAACATCAAAAAGTCCGAAAAAGGAAAACTGCCAAAGGATCGACACACCTTGTCCGACGCTTTCCATATACTAAGCACCCCCTTTTTTGGATTTGTGAAAGACCAGCTCGTTGAGAAACATTGCAATCCGAAAGAAGCACAGTGGAAGCAGGGTTGCAAACGGGTTAAAAAGCTTTGTTTTCAGCGCAATCACCAGCACAACAACCAAAACCGCCATCCGAAGGATAAAAATGCCGCGCACCTTCAAAACAGCCTTTGCGGAAGATTCCGCTTTCTCCGCATGGAGCAG
>JAEDKB010000190.1 GCA_016296045.1 Oscillospiraceae bacterium | reverse complement strand
TGCAAATTGCGTCAACGACTTCAATGCCGCTCAGAAGCTTTCCAAAGCCGGCATACTGTTTATCCAGATGCGGCGCATCCTGATGCATGATAAAGAACTGAGAGCCGGCAGAGTTCGGAGAGGAGGCACGCGCCATCGACAAAACGCCGCGCTTGTGCTTGAGCTTGTTATCAACGCCGTTGAAGAGGAATTCGCCCTTGATGCAGTAGCCGGGGCCTCCCATGCCGGTGCCTTCAGGACAGCCGCCCTGAATCATAAAGCCTGAAATCACACGGTGGAAGATCAGGCCGTCATAGAAGCCGCTGTTTGCAAGCGCGATAAAATTATATACCGACTGCGGCGCGATATCGGGATAAAGCTCAGCAGTCATGATGCCGCCGTTTTCCATTTCGATGGTTGCAATGGGATTTTCCATATTAGTGATTCCTTTCTTTGATTGCGCGGTCAATCTGTCTGCGCGCATCTTTATTCGCGGCATCCTGCCGTTTGTCATAGAGTTTTTTACCTTTGCACAGAGCAATTTCCAGCTTTACACGGGAGTTTTTCAGGTAGACGGAAATCGGAATGATCGAATAACCGTCCAGCTTGACCTTGGAAAACAGCCGCATGATCTCGCGCTTATGCATCAGCAGTCGGCGCGGACGCATGGGATCCTTGTTGTAAATGTTGCCCTGTTCATAGGGACTGATATGCATCTGCCGCACCCAAAGCTCTCCGTCTTTGATTGCGCACCATGCATCCTTGAGATTCAGCGTGCCGAGCCGAATGGACTTGACCTCTGTTCCGAACAATTCAATTCCGGCCTCGAAGCGCTCTTCTACAAAATATTCATGAAATGCTTTTGTGTTTTTTGCAATGATTTTTACGCCTTTGCTATCCATTCTGCTCACCACCGTTCCAGTCTATTATATCATTTCTGTCAAGTCCAATGCTTGAAATGATTATATCCGAGGAAAAATTCAATTATCCATAAAAATCCTCTTGATATTAGAACAAATGTTTGATATAATGTAATCAGAAGAAAAAAAGGGAGGGAGCAGCGTGAATCTGGAAATTGAAATGATCTCTGTTTTTGCAGCGGACGGCAGTATTACGCCGCTCCGTTTTCGGGTAGAGAATGAATATCAGGGAAAGGAAACCGTAATAATTTCAAAGGTTGTGTCGGAAAAGCCCATTCAGTATGCCGGTATTGACGCAATCCATTATCTATGCAAAGCAGTCACCGGCAATCGAAGCCGTTTGTATGAGCTGCGCTACACCATCGGCACACATCGCTGGACGCTGTTTCGCGTGCTTTACTGACCGTCGGAACTCGTGGTTGACACCCCGCAAAAAAATGTTACAATAAAAATAGTAATGCAGGCAGCTCCGGCATAGGCTAAATGGGGGTGCTTGTATCATGAACACTAAAAAGTACGGCTTATTGTGCGTTTGCATGATCCTGATTGCAGCGGCTGCGGCAATGCTCCTTTCCAAAGCCGGCTCCGTGATTGCAGTCATTGCCGATAACCCGCCGCAGCCGAAAACCTTTGTGATCGATGCAGGTCACGGCGGAGAGGACGGCGGTGCGGTATCTGCGCTGGGCACACAGGAAAGCGGAATCAATTTGGAAGTTTCCGGTCGATTAAACACATTGATGCGTTTTCTAGGACTTCACACCAAAATGATCCGCACAGAGGATATTTCGGTCTATACAGAGGGTACCACAATCGCGCAGAAAAAGGTCTCAGACATCAAAAATCGCGTAAGAATTGTGGAATCGACCCCGAATGCGATTCTTGTCAGCATCCATCAAAACCACTTTTCTGAGTCGAAATATCGGGGTGCTCAGGTGTTTTATAATGCACAGAGCGAGCTCTTAGCCGAAAAGCTCCAGCAGGCACTCTGCACGCAGGTCGATCCCAATAATCACCGTGAATGCAAGCCGGCACAAAACATCTATCTGATGGAACACGTTACTTGTCCGGCCGTTCTGATCGAGTGCGGATTTCTGTCCAATCCGCAGGAGGAGCTGCTTCTGCGTGATGCGTCATACCAAAAGAAGCTTGTGTGCGCGATTGCCTGCACACTGTTAAACGATTCGGAGGAATCCAATGAAGTCTAAAACCGTCTTTTTATGCACAAACTGCGGCAACGAATCGGTCAAATGGGCCGGTCGTTGCCCTGCGTGCGGACAATGGAATACCATGGAAGAATATACCCCGACGCCGAGCGCAAAAAATTCGTGTGTATCGTCCGGCGTGCGTTCTGCCGCCGTAGCGAAACGGCTCTCCGAGGTAGAAGCGGATGCCGCACAGCGATTTGGCACCGGTATGTCCGAACTGGATCGCGTTCTCGGCGGCGGCGCGGTAAAAGGCTCGTTAGTGCTTGTCAGCGGCGCACCCGGCATCGGTAAATCCACACTTTTGCTGCAAATCTGCGAATATATCCTCAGGGAGCAGACTGTTCTCTATGTTTCCGGCGAAGAGAGCGAAAGCCAGCTGAAGCTGCGTGCGCAGCGTCTCGGTGTGAAGAGTGATGATCTGTTCCTGCTTTGTGAAACCAATCTGGACGATATTTTGACGGCTGCCGACCGCCTGAAGCCGGATCTTCTGATTGTAGACTCCGTGCAGACGCTCTATTCCGAGGACAAGCCTGCTTCTCCCGGCAGTGTAACGCAGGTGCGTGAATGTACCATGCGCTTGATGCAGTATTGCAAGGGGAGAGGTCTGACCGTTTTTCTTGTCGGTCATATCAATAAGGAAGGCGCAATTGCCGGTCCAAAGGTTTTGGAGCATATGGTAGATTGCGTGCTGTATTTTGAAGGGGAAAGCCACACCTCTCATCGGCTTTTGCGTGCGGCAAAAAATCGTTTTGGCTCGACCAACGAAATCGGTGTCTTTGAAATGCGGGATTGCGGTCTTGCCGAAGTTACCAATCCGTCGGAAATGCTGCTTTCCGGAAGACCGCAAGGCACTCCCGGCACCTGCGTCGCCGCAGTCATGGAAGGTACGCGGCCGATCCTAGCCGAAGTTCAGGCGCTGGTTTCTCCGTCCACACTTTCCGTTCCCAGAAGGACAAGCAACGGTCTGGATTACAACCGTGCGGCCATGCTGCTTGCCGTTCTGGAAAAGCGCGGCGGATTGCGTTTTTCCAATGCCGACGTCTATTTAAATGTGGTCGGCGGCCTTCGTTTGGACGAGCCCGCTGCGGATCTTGCTGTCATAATTTCCGCTGCTTCGGCCGCACAGGACAAGCCTGTTTCCGATACGCTGGCTGCGGTCGGCGAAGTCGGTCTGACCGGAGAGATCCGTGCAGTCAATCATCTTGCGCAGCGTCTGAATGAAATTCATCGTCTCGGCTTCACGCAGTGTATCATCCCGCGCAGCGGAACAAAGGATATTTCTGCGCCTGCCGGATTGGAGCTTTTGCGTGTTCGAAATATTCGTGAAGCGATTGCTGTTGCGTTTTAATACTAATTCTTAATAAAACCCTTTGGTTTTTATTAAGAAGACACCGCTATTCGCGTTGTCCTTTTGTGGCAAAA
>JAEDKB010000189.1 GCA_016296045.1 Oscillospiraceae bacterium | reverse complement strand
ATCTGTACGGTATGCAGACCGGCGTGGTAGAGGACGACATGGGCTGGACCTACCCCTTAGGCTTCTGATTCCTGATAAAAAACTTGCAGCAGTTCACTGGCTGAATCCAACACAACAGCCACAAAAAGCGCAAAGCTTACCGAAAAACTCGGAGATTTTCTTACTTCATACTAGTTCTTAATAAAAAGCTTGAAAAGCTTTTTATAGCACCGAAGGTGCGTCAAGAACTGCATGAGACGACTTTTGTGGCTTTTGCCACAAAAGGACAACGCGAATAGCGGTGTCTTTCTTAATAAAAACCAAAGGTTTTTATTAAGAATTAGTATCAAAAATCTCCAAATTTGAATAACGGCATAAATATATTCCACACAAAAGGCAACGGTTTTTCACCTTTTGTGTGGAATTTTTAATTTTTTCCGATTTTTTAAATAGGGTTTTTCCATCCGGTAAAGCATGGAGTTTTTTATCGGATTCCGGTATCAATCTCTGCGGCGGCTAACCAGCAGGAACAAACGCAAAAACTGCGCCAGTGTCGTTGCCAATGCCGCAACGTAGGTCATCGCCGCGGCGCTGAGCACCTTTTTGGCTGCCTTTCTGTCCGTATCATCCAGCAAATACCCATTCTCGATCGCTTTGAGTGCGCGGCGGCTGGCATTGAACTCCGTCGGCAGCGTGACAAGCTGAAATACCACGCACAGTCCGTACAGCAGAACACCAAAGATCGCTACATAATAGAAAAACTGACTGAAACGTGCCAGACTTCGGATCGACATCATCAGAATACCGAGGATAATCAGCGGCAGGGACAGTCTGGAACCGATGTTCGTCACGTTGACAATCGCACTGCGGATTCTGATGGGCGCATAGTTTTGCGCATACTGAACCGCGTGACCTGCCTCATGCGCCGCAACACCGACCGCTGCCGGTGTCGGTGCATCATAAACCTGATCCGACAGGCGGATCACATTGGACTTCGGATCGTAATGATCCGTCAGATTGCCGGCAACCCGTTCAATGCGCACATCGGTAACGCCGTTTGCACGCAAAACCGCCTGCGCCGCCTGTGCTCCGGTCAGTCCGCGGCTGTTGCGGATCTTGCTGTATTTTTTGAAGGTGCTGTTGACACGGGCATTCGTCCATAGTGCAAAAAGGATGGTCGGCAGCACCAGAACGATATACGTCCAGTCAAAGCCGTAAAAATAAAACATGAGCTCGCCTCCGAATTACAGGAGCTGCGGCTCCATTGCCTCGTGAAGCTCCCGTGTAATGGCGCCGCGGAACGTCCGATCGGCGTGCGTATGGATGGTATTGAGAGCGGCCGTCGTATGCGGCAGCTCGACCTTGCCGTTCATAAAGAAATCGTTATCAAGAATAAACTTGATCTCCTTGTCCTCGACATTATTGCGCTTGACCATACCGGGTCCGCAATGCAGCTTGAGATTGCAGCCGCCGGGCAGCTTCATCTCGGCTTCCTGAAGGACACGCTGGAAGGACTGCTCCTGAACGTCTTCTTCCGCCATCAGGCCGAGATATCCCGGCTCGATGAGATCGGCAAACGGGGTTCCTTCCAGCTCCAGCGCCTTGCGGGAAATGGCGTTGATGTAGCGAAGACCGATGCGCTCAAAGAACGCCGGATGATACACGCTGATAAACTGTGCCAAAACCTCGTCCAGCTTTGCGGCAAAGTTTTCCCACTGCGTATATGCCGGTGTTGCCAGCGCGATAAAGTTATTGGTCATATTGACCTTCCACTTGCCGTCGGCAGAAAGGAACTGATAATTGATCACATCCGGCTGCTCCTGAAGCTTCATATTGCCGGGTTGCCCCAGCACCTTCGGCGGAAGCTTCTCCACCGTTCTGGAATATCTCGGAAAATCTGCGCGGATCAGCTCCTGAAACTCCGCCGGCTCCTTAGCACTGATGGACAGGATGGTCGGAAAACGCAGTTGGCAAATAACCTCCAAAAGCTGGGGCTTTGCATATATCACTCGATCTGCTTCGAAAAACATGATGGTTCTCCTTTCTATTCTTTCATTCGATTATATCACAGTCGCTTTCCAGATTGCAAGAGGATTCACAAAACCGTAACAACTCCCCTTTTCAAAAATGCGCGGTTGTGGTATACTGATAACAATCTAACAAAAGGAGGTTCACACCATGTCGCTGCTATATTGGCTGGAATCCATTCGAAATCCGGTTCTGGATACCGTGATGAATGTTATTACCAAGCTCGGAAGCGAAGCCCTGTTTATGGTCATTGCACTGACTGTTTTCTGGTGTGTTAACAAAAAAGAAGGCTACTATCTTCTGTTTGTCGGCTTTCTCGGCACGATCCTGAATCAGTTTTTGAAGCTCCTGTATCAGATTCCGCGCCCATGGGTCAAGGATCCGAAGTTTACCATCGTAGAAAGTGCGAGAGCCGACGCAACCGGCTATTCTTTCCCCTCCGGCCACACCCAAAATGCCGTGGGCACACTGGGCGGCATTGCACGCTGGCATAAGCAGACATGGCTGCGCGTTACCTGCATTGTGCTTCTCGTGTTGGTGGCCTTTTCAAGAATGTATCTGGGAGTACACACACCGATGGATGTCGGCGTTTCCTTTGTAATCGCCGCGGCGTTGGTCTTTGTTCTCTACCCCATTGTAAAATCGGCAGCGGAGCATCCCAAACGGATGTATCTTCTGCTTGCCTGCATGTCCGCTGTTTCTCTGGCCTTTGTGCTCTATTCCAATCTGACCGAGTTTCACACCGTCAGCACTGACGCAAACGCCGTAAAAGAGGAGCTTGCCAGCATTGCAGAGGGCAGAAAAAACAGCTATTCCCTGTTCGGCGCACTGCTGGGCTTCACCGTAGGCTACACGATCGATCAGAAATATCTCCACTTTGACGAAAAGGCTGTTTGGTGGGTGCAGATCATTAAGGTCGTCGGCGGCATGGGTCTTGTTCTGGGCATCAAAAGCGGTTTGAAAGCGCTTTTCAACGCGGTCGGCTTCACATGGCTCGGCACAAACGCCATCCGATATTTTGCCGTTGTTTTGTTTGCTTCCGCCGTCTGGCCGATGGTCTTTCCGGCGCTGTCCCGTCTTTCAAGCAGGAGGCAGAAGCCGTGATTGTGCTTTGGATCGTATTGATCGCCCTCGGTGCCTTTTTGCTGATCCTCTATATCGGCTCTTTGGTCGCCGCCTACGCCGCATTCCGAAGAAACGACAAGGTTCAAAACAATTTGGAGCTTGCTTTGGAAACTTCATCTTATAAACACTATAAAAAGGAAATTCTCGCCGCGCGCGACTGGGTACTGGAACAAGATCCGGAAGAGGTTGTGACGTATTCCTTTGACGGTCTGCGTCTGGTAGGTGATTTTCTGCCCGTTGAAAACGCACGCGGAACGCTTCTGCTGTTTCACGGCTGGCGCGGCGGCACCGTAGCGGATTTCGGCGTTTCATTAAGCTATTATATCAGTCTGGGGCTGAACGTCCTGCTTGTCCATGAACGTGCACAGGGTAAATCCGCCGGCCGTTTCATGACCTTCGGTGTCAAGGAACGCCGC
>JAEDKB010000188.1 GCA_016296045.1 Oscillospiraceae bacterium | reverse complement strand
TGTTTCCAAGCTGATAATACCGCCGCACATCGGGTCTTGCAACGATCTTTTGTGCGATCATTTCCTCAAATTCGGCGCGGGTCACCCAGCGAGCATCACAGGTTTCCCCCTCCTGCATCACCAGCTCCTCAACAGGAACCGTCTTTCGAAGAAAGTAGATATCGCAGATATCGCTCTGTCTTGCACGGTAGAAGGTATCAATCAAGCGAAAATCCTCCTGTTCTGCGTGAATGCCGGTTTCTTCGAAAAGCTCGCGCTGAATTGCCTGCCGGCTTGTCTCCCCTGCCAGAACACTCCCTCCGGTGTTCTCCCATTGATTCGGAAAACTCTTTTTCTCCGGCGAGCGCTTTGTCAGAAGCACTTTCCCATCGTCGGAAAACACCCATGCAAAAACAACCAGATGATATGTCCCCTTTTCCAGCGGAACGCCGCGCACATGGGTCTTTCCCAGAGGTCTGCGCTGTTCGTCATACAAATCCCAAAGCTCCATACGCACTCCTATGCCGCGCCGCTGAGATGTTCAATCAGTATTTTCACACCGATTAAAATTAAAATCACGCCGCCGAGAAATTCCGCCTTTGACTGATATTTTCTGCCGAAAATGCTGCCGACCTTGACGCCCGCTGCCGAAAACAGGAACGTGGTCACGCCGATAATGGAAACAGCGAGCCAGATATTCGTATCTGTTACGGCGAAAGAAACACCGGTCGCCAACGCGTCGATGCTGGTCGCAACCGCAAGCAGCAGCATTGTCTTTACAGAGAAGGAAGCGTCCGCCTCATTTTCTTCCTTGGAAAAAGCCTCCCGAAGCATATTTGCGCCGATCAGGAATAACAGTGCAAAAGCGATCCAGTGATCGTATTGTTTTATGTATTCGGCAAAGGAGCTGGCAAGCAGGAAGCCCAGAAGGGGCATCAGCGCCTGAAAGCCGCCGAACCATGCACCGCAGATCAGGCTGTGTTTTGCTTTCACCCTTTGCACGGAAAGACCTTTACCGATTGACACGGCAAAGGCATCCATAGACAGCGCAATGCCTGTCACGATCAAATCAAACAGATCCATATACAGTCCTCCGGATATTGGAAAAGGCGACTGCATCTGCAATCGCCTTTCATTGGTGCGAGTGATGCGACTTGAACGCACACGACGGTTGTCACACGCCCCTCAAACGTGCCTGTCTACCTATTCCAGCACACTCGCATATCCAATTTGCTTTGCTATTGTATAGCGAAATCATGATTTTGTCAAGTCCTTTTTTCTCCTCTTGCGGTTTTTTTCCGACTCTGATACAATGAAATGGAACGGAGGGATTCTTCATGCCCAGATTCTTTGTATCAAAAAACGAGATCCACGACAGTTTTATGGTGCTGACCGGTGAAAATGCCGCGCACGCGAAAGTGCTCCGGCTGAAAAACGGCGATGAAGTGACTGTTTGTGACGGAGAAGGAAGCGACTATCGCTGCACCGTCTCTGATACGGCACCCGGACAGATCAGTCTGGTTGTCCACGCCGTCTGTGCCGCGCAGAGCGAAGCAGCCGTTTCCTGCAGTATCTATATGGCTTTCGCAAAATCAGATAAATTCGAGCATGTGATTCAGAAGGCTACCGAGCTTGGCGCAAGTGAGCTCATCAGCTTTCCCTCAGCCCGCTGCGTTTCTCGTCCGGATGAAAAATCTCTTTTAAAAAAGCTCGAACGCTGGCAAAAAATTGCCGCCTCCGCTGCGGAGCAATCCCGACGCGGCGTCATTCCCCGCGTCATTGCGCTTTCCTCCTACTCGGAAGCATTGGAGCGCGCAGCCAAGGCCGATCTTGCCGTCTGTTTCTATGAAAATGAAAACCATCGAACCTTCCGCAGCGCCATTGAAGCCGCACCGATCCGCTCCGCTGCGCTTCTGACCGGTCCGGAGGGCGGCTTCGAGCCGGAAGAGGTCCGTCAGGCGGAAGAAGCAGGGCTGGCAATCTGCACCCTCGGAAAGCGCATCCTTCGCTGTGAGACTGCGCCGCTGTGCGCGCTTTCGGCGCTGATGTACGCCGCAGGAGAATTCTGAGCTTCTCTTCCGCGCTTTTCCAACAGATTTTTCCCTCTGCCCCTTGACGAATTTAGAAAAATGAGAGATAATAACTTTATAAGAGAGAATCGAAATGAGGCTTGGTACTCAACCGGTATTTTTGGGGAGAAAAAATGATAGGAATTTATGATTATACTGTAATTTTAACTTATTTGAGCGCCCTGTCTGCAATTTTCGGCATGGGGCTTGTTATGAACGGTCATCCGATTTTGTCAACAATCTGCCTGCTGTTTTGCGGCCTGTGCGATATGTTTGACGGCAAGGTCGCACGCACGAAGAAAAACCGCAGTGAAACAGAAAAAGCCTTTGGAATTCAGATTGACTCTTTGAGCGATGTCGTTGCATTTGGCGTGCTTCCGGCGGTAATCGTTCTTTTTCTTTGCCGCAGTTGCTGGTATGCCTATATCGTTGCGCCGCTGTATGCTCTGACCGGTCTGATCCGGCTTGCCTATTTTAATGTCACGGAAGAAATGCGTCAAAAGAGCACGGACGAAGGCCTGAAATCCTATTCCGGTCTGCCCATCACCTCCGCCGCAATGATTTTTCCCGTGTTCTTCTGTGCAATGGCCGTTTACTGTGTCTGCACCTACGGCAGTATCGATCCGTATAAGAATATGTTCGACAGCTCCGTTCCCGGAATGCTTCTGTGCGGATTGATGGCTCTCACGGGGCTTTGCTTTATTCTTCCCTTTCACATCCGCAAGCCGCAATCCAAGGAGCTTCTGCTTTTCCTTGTGCTTGGTATTTTGATTGCCGCCGTTCTTCTTCTGGCAATCTTCTTGTAAAGTGACGTATGAAAAAACTATTGCTTTTGATGAATCCCCGTTCCGGCAAAATGCGCGCAAACCGCGTGCTTGCTGATATTATCAGCATTCTGAATCGGGGCGGCTATGATGTTACCACCTATATGACCTGCGCTCGCGGCGATGCAACCGAAGTTGCTTCCCGTCGCGCATCGGAATTTGATGTCATCCTCTGCATCGGCGGTGACGGAACGTTTAACGAAGTGGTCTCCGGTCTGCTGCTTGCCGGCAGCAATACGCCGATTGCGTACATTCCTGCCGGCAGCACAAACGACTTTGCAAGCAGTCTCGGTCTTTCCAAGAATCTTCTGCAAGCCGCACAGGATGTTGTAGACGGCAAGCCGTGCTCTTTGGATATCGGCAAGTTCAACGACCGATATTTTTCCTATATCGCCTCGTTTGGCGCATTTACCCGTGCCTCCTATGCCACGCCGCAAAATATGAAGAATGCGCTGGGGCATTTTGCTTATATTCTTGCCGGTATCAAAGAGGTCGCCGCAATTCGCAGCACCCATCTTCGCTTTACACTCGAAGACGGCAGTGTCTATGAGGATGATTACATTTTTGGCGCTATCAGCAACTCCACCTCGGTGGCGGGTATTCTGACACTTGCCCCCGGTCTTGTCGATATGAGCGACGGTCTTTTTGAGCTGCTTCTGATTCGCAAGCCGAACACCGCAATCGAGCTGAGCGACTGTG
>JAEDKB010000187.1 GCA_016296045.1 Oscillospiraceae bacterium | reverse complement strand
AAAACATATTTTTAATCAGAGCTTTTGCTAAAAAAACGTCGGGCTGTTTGCCCGTTTGACGAGGAAATGGGAAGCCTCAATCCCATAATACGAAGGAGGGAGAATCGGCATGGACGAGCAAGAAAAGGTTTTGGCGCAGGATGAGCCGACCGGTCAGAGCGCAGCAGACGGGCAGATCGATTCCGAACCTGCGGCAGAAGCCTCCGCGGACGCTGCGGAGAACTCTGCAAAAGAGGCGCAGAGCTTGACGGAAGAAGCGCAAAACGAGCAGATGCCTGCCGAGCTTCCGGAGGCCTCTGCCGCTCCGGCGGACAATATTACCATTCCGATACGCGCACGCAAGGAGAAAAAACGCAGACGCTGGCTGTGGATTCTGATTCCGGCAATTTTGCTGCTGCTTGGTGCCGGAGCATTTTTTGGCTATTACTTTTTCCTGCGTGTGCCGATGGCCGAGCAGGTAATCATGAAGGACAATCAGACCGCCATCCGCGAAGGCGATACCTATCCGATTCGTTATTCGCTGTATCCGTCGGGCGCGGATCAGACGCTTTCGTGGTCTTCAAGCAATCCGAAGGTTGCAACGGTTGACGATACCGGCACGGTTACGGCGCTTACGGCAGGCTCCGCCACGATCACGGCAACGGCAAAGAGCGGCGCGACCGGCTTCTGCTATGTTACGGTTCGCCCGCCGATCACAGACGAGGAAAGCGAGCTTCTCGGAACGTGGTCGTTGTTTGTGGTCTCCGAGCAGGGGCATATTGACTATTACTACGGCAGCGCCTATTCCATGACATTTTACAGTGATAAGACCGGCATCCTGACGGAAAACGGAGAGGAAACGAATATCACATGGGAGTTTGACGAGATCATAGACGGCTATAACTATTATGATGTCAAAATACCCGGTCATCGCGGCGCAACGCTGAAGCTGAACTCCAATACCGGCGACGGCATGAGCGGTTCGCTGACGCTTGGGCTGAGCGATACGCTGCTGTGGGTTTTTATGAAGAAGAAATAGAAAGCGCCCGAATCGGTCGCAAGGAAGGAAAAGACATATGAGAAGCTCCGGTATTCTGATGCATATTTCGTCGCTTCCGTCGCCCTATGGCATCGGAACCATGGGAAAGGCGGCGCGGCAGTTTGCGGATTTTCTGCACAGAGCCGGACAGCATTATTGGCAGCTTCTGCCCATCGGTCAGACCGGTTTCGGAAACAGTCCCTATCAAACGTGCAGCACCTGCGCCGGCAATCCGTATTTTATCGATCCGGATCTTTTGATCGAGGAGGAGCTTTTGCTTCCGTCGGAGGTGCAGGCGATTGACTGGGAAAGCCATGCAGAGCGTGTGGATTACGAGTTTCAGCGTTCGGTGCGGTTTGATCTGCTCTACCGGGCGTTTCTGCGCGGCGCGGATCGCTATGAACGCGAGATATCCGACTTCCGGCGGGAAAATCCGTGGGTGGAGGAGTACGCGCTGTTTATGGCGGTGCGGCGCAGCCGCGGCGGAGAAAGCTGGGCGCTGTGGCCGGAGGAGCTGCGGAAGCGAAAAAGGGGCGTAAAAGAAAGCTACGCCACCGTTTTGGCGGAGGATATGAATTTTTATATCTTCCTGCAATTTTTGTTTTATCGGCAGTGGAACGACCTGCGCGAATACGTCCACAGCCTCGGCATCGAGATCATCGGCGACCTGCCGATCTACGTCCCCTACGATTCGTGCGATGTCTGGGCGAACCCGGAGCTGTTCCAGCTGGATGAACAGGGCAGACCGACGGCGGTTGCGGGCTGTCCGCCGGATTATTTTTCCGAAGACGGTCAGCTTTGGGGCAATCCGCTGTATGATTGGGATAAAATGCGTCAGGACGGCTATCGGTGGTGGATGGAGCGCATCCGGAATGCCTCCAAGCTGTTTGATGTGATCCGCATCGATCATTTCCGCGGTCTGGAAAGCTATTGGTCGGTGCCGTTTGGCGAGGAAACGGCGCGCAACGGAAAATGGGTCAAAGGGCCGGATCATGATTTTATTGCCGCCGTTGGGCGCAATTTCCCAAAAATGCGCCTGATCGCGGAGGATCTGGGGCTGCTGACGCCGGAGGTTGTCAAATTGCAGCGCGATTCCGGCTATCCCGGCATGAAGGTGCTGGAATTTGCCTTTGTTCCCGACGAGCCGAGCAGCTATCTGCCGCACCGCTATGAGCGCAACTGTATCTGCTACAGCGGAACACATGACAATGAAACGCTCCGCCAGTGGCTGGAGGCGCTGGACGATCGGACGGCAGCATATGTGATGGAATACTTGGGTGCAAAAACGCGAGAGGACTGCCTCTGGGGGCTTCTGCGCGCCGGTATGGCGAGCGTAGCCGATACCTTTATCGCGCAGATGCAGGACTATTTAGAGCTGGGCGCGGAAGCCCGAATGAATGAGCCGGGAACGGTCAGCGCGGAAAATTGGAGCTGGCGCGTGGAGGAATCCATGCTGACAGACGAGCTTGCCGACAAAATTGCCCGAATGACAAAACTGTACGAACGATAATAGAAAAACCGATGAAACGCAAACAGAACAAAAAAAGAAGGACTTCCCGACCGAAGCTGACAAAGCTGGATAACGCAATCTATCTGTCTTTGATTGTGCTTTCCACGGCGCTGATGTTCGTGATGATCGTTTTGCTGCTTCTCCTGCGCGACAGGCTTGCCCATAGCGTCGAGGGGACGATCGGGGTCGCGGAGGAATATTCCCTTTTGCTGGCGCTTCCGCTGCTTGTTTTCCTGTTTCTCAGCGCATTTCTCTTCCTTTTCGGCAAAAGGCTTGAAAAAATCCCGATTTTCGGGAGTAAAAAGATCAAATACGCCTACGGAGAAGAACCCGTTTTTGCCCGAAACCGACAAGCGAAAACGAGCCGCCGGAAGCATCGGACACGGGTGGGCGCAATGGTGTGGTGTGTTGCGCTTACGCTGCTTGTGCTGATCGCGTTTCCCTGCGTCTTTACCCGCACGACAATGACGGACGATCTGCATTTGCATCACTACAACGCCTTCAACGTCCATGAGGAATATGTGCTTGAAAGCAAGGATGCTGCGACGTTCAAAATCTTTTACGTTTCGGGCAGGGGTGCGCATTACTGGACGTTTTCCGTTGTGCTGCAAACGGACGAAGATCGTTATGAGTTCCGCTATAACAATTTTTCGGGCGCGCCCGATGAAGTGCTGGAGCGGCTGCTCACGCTCAAAGACCGCGTGGGGAGCGTTACGGTAGAAAATGCAGACAAGGCGGAAAAGCTGATTGATGAATATGAGATGACACCTTCGCAGGCGGCAAAGCTTCAAGCCCTGCTGGAGGTTTCGCACGCCCCACAATAATTTGAGTTCGTCTTCAGCACTCGTCATTCTGAGGAGCGCAGTGACGAAGAATCATTCAGATCGTTTACCCCCCTTGTCATTCTGAGGGAGCATCGCGACCGAAGAATCTTTTTTTTATCGACCATACAAAGATCCTTCGCTATCGCTCAGGATGACATAGACAGGAGTTCTATCTTATACTAGAATCTCATAAAAAGGTTTAAAACCTTTTTATAGCGCTGAAAGCGC
>JAEDKB010000186.1 GCA_016296045.1 Oscillospiraceae bacterium | reverse complement strand
CAATGTCGGTTTGCGCAAGCATCTGCTTCGCTTTCTGAATCCGCTTTTCGCCCAACACTCCGACATCATCCAAACCGGGCGTATCAATGATGACGACAGGGCCGAGCGGAAGAAGCTCCATGGTTTTTCTGACAGGATCGGTCGTCGTTCCCTTGATATCGGATACAACGCTCAATTCCTGACCGGTCACGGCGTTGACAATGCTGGATTTTCCGGCATTGCGTAAGCCGAAAAACGAGATATGGATGCGTTCGGAGGCTGCGGTATCATTTAATCCCATGGTACAACTCCTTAAAAACGGAAATCGCGACGATTTGAATTGCGAATATCTTCAATATGTTTAGCGGCTATTTCTCGGACTTTGTCCTTTGGAATTCGCTTTAGCTCTTTTTCAACCGTTTGATAACCGATTGCTTTGGTTTCCGGCGAGGCGTAATCCTCAAGATATTCGGAAAGTGTCATCAGAGCGTTGGGATGACAGCAATTCAGAATCTGGCCGCTCTTGCACAAGCTCATAAAGCGGTCACCGGTTCGTCCTTCACGGTAGCAAGCGGTGCAGAACGACGGAATGTGTCCGTTTTCCATCAGCCAGCGAACGACCTCGTCCAGAGAACGCTGGTCGGAAACATCGAATTGTTCGGTGTCATGGGGACGCTCCTCAGGCGAATAGCCTGCATAGCCGCCGACCGATGTTCTCGAACCGCCGCTGACCTGAGAGATGCCGAGGCGAAGCAGCTTGGAGCGAACCGCTTCTGTTTCACGGGTGGAAATGATCATTCCGGTATACGGAACGGCAAGGCGAATACAGGCAGTGATCTTTGCAAAGGTTTCATCATCAATGCCGTTATCGAACTGTGTCGGGTCAATGTCATCTGCGCGTTTTAAACGCGGAACGCTGATGGTATGAGGGCCAACCCCATGAACGGCTTCCAGATGCTCCGCGTGCATAATCAGACCGGCAAATTCGTACTTATACAGTTCCAGACCAAACAATACGCCAAGACCCACATCATCAATTCCGGCCTCCATCGCGCGATCCATTGCCTCGGTATGGTAATCGTAATCGTGCTTCGGACCGGACGGATGGAGCTGCAAATAGCTTTCTTTATGATAGGTTTCCTGGAACAGAATGTAGGTACCGATTCCGGCGTCCTTCAGCTTGTGGTAATTTTCCACCGTTGTTGCAGCGATATTCACATTGACACGGCGGATCGCGCCGTTTTTGTGCTTCACGGAATAGATCGTTTTAATGCAATCAAGAATATATTCGATCGGATTATTTATGGGGTCTTCCCCTGCTTCGATTGCAAGGCGCTTATGTCCCAGATCCTGAAGCGCAATAACTTCGGCTTTCACTTCTTCCTGCGTCAGCTTTTTTCGTGTAATATGCTTGTTGACGCGGTGATAGGGGCAATATACGCAGCCGTTGATGCAGTAGTTTGACAGGTAGAGCGGCGCGAAAATGACGATGCGGTTGCCGTAAAACGTCAATTTAATCTCTTCTGCAATCTGATAGATTTCCTGAATCACTTCCGGAATGTCACATGCCAAAAGAACAGAGGCCTCCCGATGCGTTAATCCGGAGCAGGTATGGCCCGTCTGTGTTTTTTTCGGACGTGCCTTATCAAGAATCTGCCGGATCAGCGGGAGATCATTCTTATGTGCTTCTGCGTAGGCAAGCGTTTCGCGGATTTCCTCATCATTGATAAATTCCTCTGCTTTGAGAGATTTCGGATCATAAATAGCCATAGTATGTCCTTTCTTTATATCGGATTAGATCGCGATTTTATCACCGCGGTCTGTTACAATGCAGTATCCGATCGCGGATATTTTTTGCTTTAAGATTTCCAGACCTTCTGCGGTTTCTGCCCGGTCGGAGTGCTTTCCGTCATATATGATATATTTTTTTCGGACGGCGTTGGGAGAAAGGTTCGGCATAATGACATTTGCTCCGGAGAGAATTCCCTGTTCCCTGCCGTCGCTTTTCAGTGTTCCGAGCGCGGTGGTAGCAGGAAGGAGCAGATTGGGAATCATCAGGCGAAGGATCGATAACAAATAACAGGTCTGTGTGACGCTGCCTGCCGGAAAATCGGCAAACGGCGTATCCTTTTGCGGAATAAACGGGCCGATGCCGCACATATCCGGCTGAAATTCCTGAATCAACATCAGATCCTTGGCCAATTCCGCCGTTGTCTGGAAGGGTGAGCCGACCATAAACCCGCTGCCGACCTGATAGCCGATTGCCTTAAGCGTTTTCAGGCAATGCATTCGGTCGGAAAATGTTTGCTGCGGAGGATGCAGGCGCGAATAGTGAGAAGCATCCGCTGTTTCATGCCGAAGAAGGTAGCGGTCTGCGCCGGCGTCAAAAAGCGCCTGATAGCTCTTTTCACTGCGTTCTCCCAGCGAAAGCGTAACGGCACAGTCCGGATATGTCTGCTTGATATGCCGGAGCAGATCACACAAAAATGCGTCAGTGAAAAACGCATCCTCGCCGCCTTGCAGTACGAAGGTACGGAAGCCGAGACGATAGCCGTTTTTGCAGCACGACAAGATTTCCTCTGCGGATAATCGGTAGCGTTCGCAGGAACGATTGCTCTTGCGGATGCCGCAATACAGGCAGTCGTTTTTGCAATAGTTGCTCAGTTCAATCAAGCCGCGAATATAAACTTTATTCCCATAGATTTGCTTACGAACCTGATCGGCTGCTCCGGCAAGCGCCTTTGCCCCTTCTTCTGTTTGATGTTCCAGCAGATATCGGTATTCTTCCTCGGAGAGCCGATGCTCAGAAGCAAGTTTTTCAATCAGAAGCTGCTGCGTCATTTTGCCGAAAGCGCTGTTTTTACGCTGACACCGGGAAGATTCCCGATTTTTCCGGCCAGAGAAGAAATCGTATCCTTCGGGGCATCCAAAGCAATGCTGATGATATTGATGTTCTTCACTCTGTAAGGAATGCCCATTCGGCCGATGATGAAATGGCCGTATTCATGTAAAAGACGATTTAGTTCCTCGACGGTGTCATTATTTTCAATGATAATGCTGATGTGCTTTATAGCCACTTACCTCATAGTGATAGTGCTGATGACTGCAACTCTGGTATCCATACTTCCCTCCAAAATAATAACGGCCGCACCCGGATATGGTACGACCGTCAACTGATGTTTTGATTGTCGTACCTTTCACGCAGTTTTCACTTTGTGTCAGGTATCGTTGCTAAAAGAATAACACGTTTTTTCCAAAAACGCAACCAGAAGATTTTTTCGTTATTTCAAAAATGTTAGTAGTTCATTCACAATTTCTTCAAAAGTATTCGTTATACTCTGAAATGTAAGGACGGCAACGCTTCTTGCAAACTACCGTTCGATCATTTTTATTTTCTCTCTTTTTCCTCTCTCTTTTTTTGTAGCGAACTCCCGACTGACTGCCCCCTCAGCCAGTCGGGAGTTTGCTATACATACATTGCTTATCTTTCGTAATCAAATTCAAAATCGTAGATACTGACGGTGTCGCCGTCTTCAATGCCCATTTCCTCCAGCCGCTCAAACAGTCCGCTTTTGCGAAGCTGACGGTCAAAATACATTCTGGATTCATAGT
>JAEDKB010000185.1 GCA_016296045.1 Oscillospiraceae bacterium | reverse complement strand
GTTGACTGTCATACTGCCGCAAATATGTTTTACCGCAGCCCCGACCCTGCCTTCCGCGTCATCCTGAGCGTCAGCGAAGGATCTTCGCACTTTCGAAAGAGAAAAGATTCTTCGTCACTGCGTTCCTCAGAATGGCAAAGGGAGAGAGTAAATATGAAATCGATGCCGAAACAGGGTTCCTTTCTATGTCATCCTGAGCGTCAGCGAAGGATCTTCGCACCTTCGAAAGTGAATAGATTCTTCGTCACTGCGTTCCTCAGAATGACAAAAGGGGGATGAACTGAAAAGATTCTTCGGTTGCGGTGCTCCCTCGGAATGGCAAAGAAAAAGGGAGGATTAAAGATTGCAAGCATGGAAAAAATATGTTATAGTGCAAGCAGAAAAAGGCATCTGTCCGATTCTTTAAGAATACAGAGCCTTAAAAAACAGATTTGGCGTTTTAAACGCTTCGGAATCGTGCTGAAAGCACGCCGGGCTTCATACGCTGTAAAAAGAGGTTTCAAATTATGTTGGAAATCAAAAATCTTTGCTACCGTGTGGAAGGTGAGGATGGTCCGATTGACATTCTTCATAATGTTTCCCTGTCGGTAGAGGATAAAAAATTCATCGTCGTTACCGGTCCGAACGGCGGCGGCAAAACTTCTCTTGCCCGCGCCGTCATGGGAATCAATCCCGCAACCTCCGGTCAGATTTTTTGGAACGGCGAGGATATTACCGACCTGTCCGTAACGGAGCGTGCGCGCCGCGGTATTTCCTACGGCTTCCAGCAGCCGCCGCGCTTTAAGGGAATGAAGGTGCGCGACCTGCTCAATGTCGCCGCCGGCAAAACAATGAACCATGACACCGCCTGCTCCTATCTGACAAAGGTCGGCCTGTGCGCCAGAGACTATATTGACCGCGATGTCGATACCAGCTTGTCCGGCGGCGAGGTCAAGCGTATCGAGATTGCCACCGTGCTTGCGCGTAAAAGCGATCTGATGATTTTTGACGAGCCGGAGGCAGGCATTGATCTTTGGTCGTTTGCCCGTCTGACCGAAACGTTTCAGGAAATCCATGACAAAAAGGAAGCGACCATCTTGATAATTTCTCATCAGGAGCGCATTATCCGTCTTGCCGATGAGATCATTCTGGTGGCAAACGGCGCTGTTTCCGCCAGAGGCAGCGTGGAAGAAATTTATCCGAAGATTATGGCGGATACCGTCATCGGCTGTAACCGACTGGAGGTGGATCAGAAATGCTGAATGAAATTCAGGAAAAGATTCTTTCCATCGTTGCGGATATGAAGGGAACCGGCGAAGGCGCCGTCAATATCCGTTCCGACGGTGAAAAGGCATTTCGCCGTAATACCGAGCATATCGTAATCGAATCCAAAACGGATAAGGACGGCATCGATATCCGCATTGCTCCGGGTACAAAGCACGAATCCGTCCATATTCCGGTCGTTCTGACCAAGGGCGGCTTTCATGATATGGTTTATAACGACTTCTTTGTCGGAGAGGGTGCGGAGGTAACCATCGTGGCGGGCTGCGGCATCCATAATTGCAGTAGCTGCGACAGCCAGCATGACGGCATTCATACCTTCTATGTCGGCAAAAACGCCAGAGTCAAATATATTGAAAAGCACTATGGCGAGGGCGAAGGCGGCGGCAAGCGCATTTTGAATCCCCAGACAATTTTATATTTGGAGGAGGGCGCTTCGGTCACGCTGGAAACCTCCCAGATTCGCGGCGTGGATGATACCAAACGCTATACCAAGGCGGAATGCAACGGTGCAAGCAGCGAAATCGTCATCCGTGAAAATCTGCTGACGCATGAAAATCAGCACGCCGTGAGCGAAATGGACGTGTTTTTGAACGGTTTTGATTCAAAAGCGCAGGTGGTATCCCGTTCCGTGGCGCAGGATGCCTCCTCGCAGATTTTCTATCCGCGTGTGTCCGGCAATGAAAAATGCTTTGGTCATGTGCAATGTGACGCGATCATTATGGGCAGTGCAAAAGTACGAGCGATTCCGGAAATTTCCTGCAATCATGTGGATGCCTCTTTGATCCACGAGGCTGCAATCGGCCGCATTGCAGGCGAACAGATTCTGAAGCTGGAAACGCTGGGCATGACCGCCGAGGAAGCAGAGCAGAAAATTCTGGAAGGCTTCCTGCGGTAAGAGGAGAATCAAAAATGTTTTCGGTGACGCTGCTGACGGTGGGCAAATTAAAAGAAAAATTCTATCTTGCCGCCGTGGAGGAATACGCAAAGCGTCTGGGAGCGTATTGTAAATTCAAGCTGATCGAGCTTCCCGAAACGCGGCTGCCGGAAGATCCGAATCAAACGGAAATTGACGCGGGGTTGGCAAAGGAGGCCGAGCAGATTTTTAAAAGTGTTCCGAAGGGGGCATGGTTCTGCGTGCTGACGCCGGAGGGCAAAACGCTCTCCAGTGAAGCCCTGGCGGACAAGCTGCGCACGATTAAAAACGAAGGAAAGAGCGCTGCCTGTTTTCTGATCGGCTCCTCCTTCGGCATTGCGCCGGAAGTCAAGCAGAAGGCGGATTTTCGGCTTTCCTTCGGCCCAATGACGTTTCCGCATCATCTGATGCGGGTGATGGCGCTTGAGCAGCTCTATCGGGCGGAAACCATCCAGGCAGGCACGAAATATCACAAATAGCCTCGGATCAAAATACGAAAAACAGCACGGATGCAGTTTTCTTTTCTATGTCATCCTGAGCGAAGGCGAAGGATCCTTGCATGGTCGATAGAGAAAAGATTCTTCGGTCGCTGCGCTCCCTCAGAATGACAAAAGGGGGAGTGCATATATGTGTCGATACCGAAGCAAGTTCTTTTCATATGTCATCCTGAGCGAAGGCGAAGGATCCTTGCATGGTCGATAGAGAAAAGATTCTTCGGTCGCTGCGCTCCCTCAGAATGACAAAAGGGGGAGTGCATATATGTGTCGATACCGAAGCAAGTTCTTTTCATATGTCATCCTGAGCGAAGGCGAAGGATCATTGCACTTTCGAAAGAGAAGATTCTTCGTCACTACGTTCCTCAGAATGACAAGAGAGAAATATTATAGGATAATCAATGATTTGTCATGAAGTTGAGTATGCGATAAGGGAGAAATATGCAATATTATATCTATATTCTGACAAATTGGAACGACAAAGTAATGTATATCGGTGTGACAAATAATCTAAAAAGGCGTGTTTATGAACATAAAAACGAGGTAATTGATGGCTTTACGAAGAAGTATCATGTGCATAAGCTTGTATATTATGAAACAACTACGGATGTAAAAGCTGCACTTGAACGTGAAAAGCAATTAAAGGGATGGAGAAGAGAAAAAAAGAATTCTCTTGTTACAGATATGAATCCAAATTGGAAGGATTTATATGATGAAATAGTCTGATACTAATTCTTAATAAAAACCTTTGGTTTTTATTCAGAAGACACCGCTATTCGCGTTGTCCTTTTGCGGCAAAAGCCACAAAAGTCGTCTCATGCAGTTCTTGACGCACCTTCGGTGCTATAAAAAGCTTTTCAAGCTTTTTATTAAGAACTAGTATGAAAAGTTTTTTCGATGTGTTCCGCGCTCCTAAAATGACAAGG
>JAEDKB010000015.1 GCA_016296045.1 Oscillospiraceae bacterium | reverse complement strand
CGTTCCCGAGAAGGACGATGAATTTGTTAAGGATGTTTCCGAATTCGACACGATGGCGGAGCTGCGCGCTGACATTGAGAAGAAGATTCTCAATGAGAAGCAGGCCGGAATTGACCGCGCATTTGAGAATGCGGCAATTGAAAAGGCGGTTGCCAACATGACCGTTGAGATTCCTGACAGCATGGTCGAGGAAGAGCTGGATCATGAGCTTGAGCGTATGGATTATGAGCTCCGTTCCCAGGGTGCTTCTCTGGAAGCATATGCCAACATGATGGGCGGCAATCTGGACAATATCCGCAACAGCCTCCGTCCGGGTGCGCTGAACACCGTAAAGACCAACGTGATGCTTGATGCCGTTGTGGACGCGGAAAAGATCGAAGTCAGCGACGAAGAATGTGAAGAAGAATACAAGAAACTGGCTGAATCCTATCAGCTTGAGCTTGAAAAGGTGAAGGAAATCCTCGATATCAAGGGCATGAAGGGCGACCTTCAGGTACGCAAGGCTGCAAAGCTGATTGCGGAAGCTGCAGTTGCGGTTGCACCCAAGGCAGAGGAGAAAAAGGAAGAGGAATAATCTTCCTTCCTTTCGGTTAAAATGTTTCGGGAAAGGAGCATTACTATGAGTTTAGTACCCTATGTTGTTGAGCAGACCAGCCGCGGAGAACGGTCTTATGATATTTTTTCCCGGCTTTTAAATGACCGCATCATTTTCCTTTCGGAAGAGATCAATGATGCAAATGCGAGCCTGATTGTTGCCCAGATGCTTTATCTGGAAGCGCAGGATCCCGAAAAGGATATTCAGTTTTACATTAACAGCCCCGGCGGCAGCGTTACGTCCGGTATGGCAATTTATGATACCATGCAGTATGTCAAATGCGATGTTTCTACCATCTGCATCGGCATGGCGGCTTCGATGGGCGCATTTCTGCTTTCCTCCGGCACAAAGGGTAAAAGAATTGCACTTCCCAATGCCGAAATCATGATCCATCAGCCCTCCGGCGGTGCACAGGGTCAGGTAACCGATATCCAGATCCATGCGCAGCGGATCATGGATATCAAGAAAAAGCTGAATGAAATTCTTGCGAAAAACACCGGCAAGCCTGTGGAACAGGTCGCTGCGGACTGTGAACGCGACCATTTCCTGTCGGCTCAGGAGGCACAGGAATACGGTCTGGTCGATAAGGTCATTTATCAGAGATAAAGGAAAACCGGCATACGAAGTATGCGTATTTCAAATAAACCCGGCGTTTATTTGAAAGTAGTATATGAGGTGAATTGGATTGGCTGAAAAATTGATCCGGTGCTCTTTCTGCGGGAAAACGCAGGGACAGGTAGAGCGGATTTTATCCGGACCGAATGCGTATATCTGCAATGAGTGCGTGGAGCTTTGCAGTGCGCTTCTTCAGGAAAATATGTACGATAGCTCGGAGCATCAGGCACACGAGGCTCCCGATCGGCTTCCCACTCCGAAGGAGATTAAGGAATATATGGATGGTTATATCATCGGTCAGGATGAGGCAAAAATCGCCCTGTCCGTTGCGGTGTATAACCATTATAAGCGAGTTTATTTCGGTGATACCTCCGAAGTCGAGCTGCAAAAGAGCAACATTTTGCTGATTGGACCGACGGGCTGCGGCAAAACCCTCTTTGCCCAGACCCTTGCAAAGATTTTAAATGTTCCGTTTGCAATTGCGGATGCCACAACGTTGACCGAGGCCGGCTATGTGGGTGAAGATGTGGAAAACATTCTCCTCAGACTTTTACAGGCGGCGGATTTTGACGTAGAGCTTGCCGAGCGCGGCATCATCTATGTCGATGAGATCGATAAGATTGCCAGAAAAAGTGAGAACACTTCCATTACCCGTGACGTTTCCGGTGAAGGTGTGCAGCAGGCACTTTTGAAGATTGTAGAAGGCACCACCGCAAATGTTCCTCCGCAGGGCGGACGGAAGCATCCGCAGCAGGAGTTCATTCAGATTGATACCTCGAATATCCTCTTTATCTGCGGCGGTGCGTTTGACGGTCTGGATAAGATCATTGAGCGCCGCGTGGACCGCAGCAGCCTTGGATTTGGCTCTGAGCTGAAAAGTCGGAAAAATCGGGATGTCGGCAGCCTGTTTGCACAGGTTCAGCCGCATGATCTGCTGAAATTCGGCATCATTCCCGAGCTTGTAGGCAGACTTCCGGTTGTAACGAGCCTTGGCAATCTGGAAAAAGAGGATCTGATCCGCATTTTAACGGAGCCGAAAAACGCGCTTTGCCGCCAGTATCGGAAGCTGTTGGAGCTGGATCATGTGGAGCTGGATTTTGCGCCGGATGCGCTGGATGCCATTGCGCAAAAAGCGATTGACCGCAAAATCGGTGCAAGAGGTCTGCGAGCAGTTTTGGAAAGCGTCATGACCAAAGTGATGTACGAGATTCCTTCTGATCCGACCATTACAAAAGTACTAATTACACGGGAGTGTGTAGAAGACGGCGTGGAACCGAAGCTTTTCCGAAAAAGAGAGCATCGGAAAACCAACGCCGGATAGCAACGTTGAGGGGGAGCATATTATTTCCCCCTCTTCTTGTTAACTGTGGGCAGGGATTCTGCCTGCGGAAAGGAGACCCCTATGAACGAAATCATTCTCTCTGAACGGATGCCGGTTCTGGCGCTTCGCGGACTGACTGTGTTCCCAAAGACGACCATGCATTTTGATGTCGGCAGGGAAAAGTCCGTTCGTGCGCTGGATAAGGCCATGTCGAGCGATCAGCGGATTTTCCTTGTAACACAGAAGGACATTTTGCAGGACGATCCTACATTTAAAGAGCTGTATCCGGTCGGTACGGTTGCGCAGGTGCGGCAGGTGCTGAAAATGCCGGGCGATACCGTTCGAGTTTTAGTTTACGGCGAATATCGTGCCAAGGTAACGGATGTGGTGCACACCTCACCCTATCTTTGCGCCAGAGTGGAATCTCTGCCGGATATGGACTACGTTTCCGGTACGGCAAAAATTGAGGCATTAAAACGCCATGCCTCACAGCTTTTTGACGAGTTTACGGAGCTTTCTCAGCGTCCTGTTCAGGAGGTTATGCTGAGAATTCTCGCAGCAGAAGAGCCCGGCACGATTGCAGATATGATGACGCAGGCATCGACCATCGGATATGCCGAAAAAATGCGCGTTTTGCAGCAGCTTCATCCCGTCCGCCGCTTAGAGATTGCAAATAAGCTGATGGCAAGGGAGCTGGACGTGCTTCGCCTTGAAAATCAGCTTCAGGATAAAACGCAGCAGAGCATTGATAAAGGGCAGCGCGACTATTTCCTGCGGGAACAGATGAAGGTCATCCGCAGCGAGCTGGGCGAGGGCGATGATGAAGCCGAGATCGAGGAATATCGTGAGAAATTTGAGAAACTGAATCTGCCGGAAGAGACGGCTCAGAAGTTTGAAAAGGAGATTCAGCGGCTTGCAAAGCAACCCTATGGCTCTTCGGAAGCAACCGTGATTCGGAACTATCTGGATTGTGCATTGGAGCTGCCGTGGAACAGGCGCACCAAAGAGCGTCTGGATGTAAATGCAGCCCGAAAAATTCTCGACGAAGATCATTTCGGACTGCAAAAAGTAAAAGAGAGAATTCTTGAAATTCTTGCAGTCAAGCAGCTTTCTGCCGATATGCCCGGGCAGATCATCTGTTTGGTCGGTCCTCCGGGAGTCGGCAAAACTTCCATCGCTATGAGTGTGGCGCGTGCGCTGAACCGTAAGCTTGCGCGTATTTCCCTGGGCGGTATCCATGATGAGGCGGAGATTCGCGGCCATAGAAAGACCTATATCGGCGCAATGCCCGGACGGATTCTGTCTGCCATTACGCAGGCCGGTTCCATGAATCCGCTGCTGCTGCTCGATGAGATTGACAAACTGGGCAGTGATTATCGCGGAGATCCTTCTGCGGCGCTGCTGGAGGTATTGGACATAGAGCAAAACCGCACGTTCCGCGACAATTATCTGGAAGTGCATTTTGATTTAAGCGACTGTATGTTCATTACTACCGCCAATACCGTAGATACGATTCCCCGTCCGCTGCTTGACCGTATGGAGGTCATCGAGCTCAGCTCCTATACGGATGAAGAAAAGCTGATGATTGCAAAGCAGCATTTGCTTCCGAAGCAGCTGAAAAAACACGGCCTCAAGAAATCACAGGTGCATCTGACGGACGATGCAATCCGAGAGATCATCCGCTGCTATACCCGTGAATCCGGCGTCAGAAATCTGGAGCGCGAAATTGCCAACCTTTGCAGAAAATGTGCAATGCGCTTTGTGTCCGAGCCGGAACTGAAGCGTATCAATATCACCGGTGCCATCCTGGACCAGCTTCTCGGACCTCGGAAAATGATGCCCGACAAATTGGCTTCTGCGGATACGGTTGGCTTGGTCACCGGCCTTGCGTGGACATCTGTCGGCGGCGAAACATTGGAAGTTGAATGTAATGTCGTGGAAGGCAGCGGCAAGCTGAATCTGACAGGCAATCTTGGTGACGTGATGAAAGAGTCTGTCCAAGCGGCAATGAGCTATATCCGCAGCCGTGCGGATAAGCTTCATATCCCTGCGGATTTCTATAAGACCAAAGACATTCACGTTCATTTTCCGGAAGGCGCTGTTCCGAAAGACGGTCCTTCTGCCGGCATTACAGTCTGCACGGCAATGGTCTCCGCGCTGACGAATGCGCCGGTGCGCCGTGATATTGCCATGACCGGAGAAATTTCAATTCGCGGCCGCGTCCTCCCCATCGGAGGGCTGAAAGAAAAGACGATGGCAGCTCTTCGGCACGGCGTTAAGACCGTAATCATTCCAAAGGAAAATGAAAAAGATCTTGCGGAAATTGACCAAACGGTACGCAAGGCGCTCAACTTCCTTTTGGTAGATCATGTTGACGCGGTTATCCATGCGGCGCTGGTATTTCCCTCCCAAGAGGAAAAAACCGACGACCGAAAGAACGCGAAGCCTCCGGTTGCCGTGCCGCGCGATCAAAAAAAGACAAAAACAGGAATCAGACAATGAATTTACAGAAAGTTGAATTTATCAAGTCTGCCGCGCAGCCCAATGCGTTTGTGAACGACGGTTTGCCGCAAATTGCGTTTTCCGGAAAGTCAAATGTAGGGAAGTCCTCCGTTTTGAACTGCGTTTTACAGCGTAAGAATTTTGCGCACGTCGGACAAAAGCCCGGTAAAACAATCCATATCAATTATTTTAAGGTGGATGAAAAGGCGTATTTTGTCGATTTGCCGGGCTATGGCTACGCGCAGGTTGCCGCATCGGAAAAGGAACGTTGGGGAAAGCTGATGGAACGGTATTTTGCCGATCCTGACCGCATATCGCTCGGCGTGATGATTGTGGATGCCCGTCATGCTCCGACAAAGCTTGATTGCGTTATGGCGGAGCTGTTTCAGAGTACCGGCAGACCGTTTGTTGTTGTTGCCAATAAGCTCGATAAACTCAAGCCCCGCGAGATTGAGCCGAATATGAAGTGCATCCGTGAAACGCTGTCGCTGGATGAATCGACCGAGCTGATCCCTTTTTCGGCGGAAAAGGGAACCGGACGAAACGAATTGGTTCAGGCGATCCTTCAGGCCGTAAAATAAGCAAAAATGAGCGTGTCGTAAAAAACACGCTCATTTTTATAGTTGCGATTCTCCGGCTAAAATGGTATAATAGATTAGAAAATTATGTATAGAGGATAGCATGGAAGAACCGAGATACCATTTAACAGGCGTTATGCGTACGCAGGATTCCCTGCCGGAGGACTTTGACGGCCCGCTGGATGTGATTCTGCTCCTGCTCAGTAAAAATAAAATAGAAATTCAGGATGTCAGCATTACCTCCATTTTGGAGCAATATCTTGCCTATCTGGACGAAATGAAGCGTCTGGATATGGAAATCGCGAGCGAGTTTATCGCCATGGCATCCCATTTAATGCTAATCAAAACAAAAATGCTTCTTTCCGCCGCCGAGAGGGAAGAGGCAATGTCCGAAATGGAACTGCTGATCCGTTCTCTGGAGGAGCGACAGCGAGCCGACGCTTTCGAACAGATTCGCATTGCAATTTCTTTTCTGGAGCCGCGCAATGAGATTGGCTGCAATTCTTTTGTAAAACAGCCTGAGCCATACGAAATCGACACAACTTACCGCTATCAGCACGAGCCGGAAGATCTGCTGCGGGCTTTTTCAACGATCTCAGAGCGCAGTGAGCGAAAACTGCCGCCTCCGGTTTCTAATTTTAAGGGAATCGTCGGGGCAGAGCCGTATCCCGTAACGAAGAAGGCGGCGCAGGTGCTGAAACGGCTGCTGATGCGCGGCGTATCGAAGTTCCGCAGCCTGTTTCAGGGCAGCCGATCTCGAAGCGAGATTGTTGCAACGTTTCTTGCTGTTTTGGAGCTTTGCCGTGTGCACTCGATTGAATTGGAAGACGGCGATGAAGATGTAAATGTCCGCTTCTGCAAGATGCCGGATGGAGAAATGGAGTCTTTGGATGGAACAAACTGAACTGGAACGGGTGATTGAGGCGATCTTGTTTGCTGCCGGCGAGCCGGTTGAAACGGAACGAATTGCACTTGCCACCCAGACAGATCCCGATGAAATTGAACAAGCGGCAAAAGCGCTGATGGACAGGCTTTCGTTTGAGCGCCGCGGGCTGCGGATCATCCGGCTTGAGAACGCATATCAGATGTGCTCCTCTTCCGAAATGTCCGCCTATATTACAAAGGCGCTTGAAACAAGGAAGCCCCCGAAGCTGTCGGCATCTCAGCTTGAAACATTGACGATTATTGCGTATTATCAGCCGGCAACCAAGGCGTATGTCGAGCAGATTCGCGGCGTAGACAGCTCCTATTCGGTTGGCGCGTTGCTCAATAAACACCTGATCGAGGAATGCGGACGTTTGAACGTTCCCGGCCGGCCGATTATTTATCGGACAACTCCGGATTTTTTGCGGACGTTTGGGCTTTCTTCCTTGGACGAGCTGCCCGAAATTGAAAAAATGCAGTTCGGTAAGCGTGAACTTAGCGAGGAAGAAGCTAGACAGGATACCGCACAAGCAGTCAATACATTCGAGGAGGTCACTGAAAAATGAGTAAGAATGTTTCGGAAGTTTTGGGCGCATCGATGTCCAAGGTGCGCGAAATGGTGGATGCCAACACCGTTGTCGGCACACCCATCGATACCGCAAACGGCGTAACGCTGATTCCGATTTCTAGAATCAGCTTTGCAATGGCCTCCGGCGGAGCGGATCTTGCTGCGAAAAATAATGCGCCGAGCGGAACTTTCAGCGGCGGTGCCGGCTGCGGCGTAAAAATCACACCGGTTGCATTCGTTGTCATTCAGGGTGATCGTGTCCGTATGCTTCCGATCACCGAGCCTGCCAGCAGCACATCGGAGCGCATTGTGGAACAGATTCCTGATTTGGTAGATAAGATCACCGGCCTCATCAGCAGCAAAAAAGAAGATATTTCCGATATCTGATACGGTTATTTTTCACACTGCGGCGTACAATAACTGCGGTGATGAAAAGTGAGAAAATGGATAATCAGGACGGCGGCTGCCTTTGTTGCTACCGTCCTTTTCGCGTTCAATGCGTATGCAGCCCCTTCCACATACGCGAAGTCTGCGATACTGATGGATGCAGATACGGGCAGGGTACTGTATGCGCATAATATTGATCGCCGCAGCCTGATTGCCAGTACAACCAAAATCATGACGGCTGTGGTAGTTTTGGAGCATTGCTCTGCGGATACCGTCTATACCGTTCCCGCGCAGGCTACCAATATTGAAGGCTCTTCCATCTATCTGAAAGAGGGAGAAAAGCTGACAATCCGAGAGCTGCTTTATGGAATGATGCTCCATTCTGGCAATGACGCCGCCATTGCTTTGGCACTTGCGTGCAGTGACAGTGTGCCCGAATTTGTCGCTTTGATGAATTTAAAAGCGCAAAAGCTCGGGCTTCAGGATACACATTTCGACAATCCGAATGGTTTAGACAGCGAAACGCATTATTCCACAGCGGCAGACCTTGCAAATCTGACACGCTACGCGCTTCAAAATGATGAATTTGTTCGGATCGTATCGACCAAAAGCATTACAATCGGAGAGCGTTACCTGACAAATCACAATAAACTGCTCTGGTCGGTGGAGGGTGCTATCGGCGTGAAAACCGGCTATACCAAGGCTGCCGGAAGAATTCTGGTCAGCGCTGCCGAACGAGACGGACGCAGATTGATTGCGGTAACAATCAATGATGGAAATGACTGGAATGACCATGCAGCGTTGTATGAGTATGGCTTTTCCTGCTATCAGCCCCAAAAAATCGCGGTTTCCGGAGAAATTGCGGCAAGCATTCCGGGATTGGACGGCGGTTCTTATCCGGTCTGCTTTGCGGAAGACAAAACTTTTCCGATGCTTCCCGGTGAAAAAGCGAAAATCATTGTTTTATATCCGAAAATCGCGTTCTTCGCAGGTTATTTCGGAGAAACGGCCGGCACGGCTGCGGTCATGCTCGGCAGCAAAAGAATTGCAACAGTCCGCCTTGTCTGGGCAAATAGGGAGGCTCCGTATGGAGAAACGGTTACAGAAAATACTTTCCGAACACGCAGTCGCATCCAGACGGCAGGCTGAGGTGATGATTTCCGACGGCAGAGTAAGGGTGAATGGAAAAATCGCTCACTTAGGCGATCGGGCGGACGATACAAAAGATCAAATTCTGCTCGATGGCAAGCCGCTCCCCAAGAAAGCGAAAGCTGTCTGCCTGATGCTTTACAAGCCGCGAGGCTATGTTACCACGCTTTCGGACGAATTCGGCAGGAAAACGGCGGCATCGCTGGTTTCCTGCGGCTGCCGCGTTTATCCCGTCGGACGTTTGGATTATGCATCGGAAGGGCTGCTGTTATTTACCAATGACGGGGAGCTTGCCAACCACTTAATGCATCCGAGAAATGCCGTTGAAAAGACCTATGAAGTAACCGTGCGTGGTAATCTGGATGCTGCGCAGGAGCTGCTCTCCCGTCCAATTGAGCTGGACGGTCGGATAATTCAGCCGCCTCTTGTCAAGCTGCTTCGGCAGGGGAAAGAGAAGGCAACCTACGAAATTACAATCCACGAAGGAAGAAATCGACAGATACGCAGAATGTGTGAAGCGGCCGGATTGACGGTTCTTCGGTTATGCCGAGTGCGCGAAGGCGCGTTGGAGCTTGGCTCTCTCGGCGTCGGGAAGTGGCGTTATCTGACGGAGGAAGAGATGGAAAGCCTTTACAGGGAGGACAGAAAATGACAGCGGACATATTGACCTGCATACATAACAAAATGAATTTGCTGTCAAAAGGACAGCGAAAGATCGCAAACTATATTCTGCAATCCTATGACAAGGCAGCATTTCAGACAGCGAGCGCCTTGGGAAAAACCGTTCAGGTTTCGGAATCGACGGTCGTCCGCTTTGCTTCGGAGCTTGGTTACGACGGTTATCCCGAAATGCAGAAAGCAATGCAGGAAATGGTGCTCAACCGCCTGACCTCCGTGCAGAGAATTGAAGTCAGCTCCAATCGGATTTCTCAGGAGGATGTTCTGAACTCCGTTTTGCAAACGGATATGGATTTAATTCGCAGTACCGGAGACGAAATCAACCGTGACGCTTTTTCCGGCGCGGTCGAAGCGCTTTTGAACGCAAAACGAATCTATATTCTCGGCGTTCGATCCTCTTCTGCGCTGGCTTCCTTTTTAAGCTATTATTTTAACTATATGTTTGACGACGTTCGCCTGATTACCTCCGCTTCCGACAGCGAAGTGTTTGAGCAGATTGTCCGGATTTCTCCGCAGGATGTTCTGATCGGAATCAGCTTCCCGCGCTATTCCTCCGCTGCCATTCAGGCAATGGAATATGGCCATAACGCAGGGGCGCAGACCATCGCATTGACGGACTGCTCTTCCTCGCCGCTTGCAAAAAACGCAGATTATTTGTTGACCGCCAAAAGCGATATGGTTTCTTTGGTCGATTCTTTGATTGCGCCGATGAGCGTAATCAACGCGCTGATTGTTGCGGTGGCATCCAGAAGAAAAACCGAAACGACCGCGACTTTTGATAAACTGGAAGAAATCTGGGATATTTATCATGTCTACGAAAAGATTGACGAATGACTTGGTGGTGATCGGCGGCGGCGCAGCCGGAATGTTTGCCGCTGTCGAAGCGGCAAAAAACGGTCTGCGTGTTTTGCTGCTTGAAAAAAATGAACGACTTGGGAAAAAACTGGCAATTACCGGCAAAGGACGCTGTAACGTTACAAATGCGTGTCTGCCGGAAGAGGTGCTGAAGAATATACCTAAAAATCCGCGCTTCCTTTACAGCGCGGTATATGGGTTTACGCCGCAGCAGACAATGACTTTTTTTGAGGAAAACGGCTGCCCGTTAAAAATTGAACGGGGAAACCGCGTGTTTCCGCTTTCCGATCGCTCGGCGGATATTATTTCCGTTCTGGAGCGCTGCTTAAAACAATACGGCGTTTCCATAAGACAAGAACGGGCAACGGGACTGTTTGTTCAGGAGGGAAGACTCGTCGGAGTGAAAACCGACCGCGGAATCATTTCCTGCAATCGGGCGATTGTCTGTACCGGCGGGAAATCCTATCCGCTGACCGGCTCGACCGGCGACGGATATCGGTTGGCTTCTTCCGTCGGTCATACGATTATGGAGCCGAGAGGCTCTCTTGTTCCGCTGGAAAGCAACAGCGACTGCGCTCAGATGCAGGGACTTTCTCTGCGAAATACGGAACTGAAGCTCGTTGACGGTAAAAGAAAAACCGTGTTTCGTGACTTTGGAGAGTTGCTATTTACGCATTTTGGCATTTCCGGACCGATGGCACTTTCCGCCTCCGCGCATCTGAAGGAAAATGAAAAATATTGTGTTGTCCTTGACTTGAAGCCGGCATTGGACGAAGCAAAGCTGGACGCGAGATTTTTGCGTGATTTTGAGAAATATGCCAACCGCAGCATGGAAAACGCGCTTGCGGATTTATATCCGCATTCCATGATTCCCGTTTTACTCAAGCGCTGCAATATTTCTCCTTCCATGCAGGCAAACTCTCTGACAAAGCAGCAGCGACGGCTGCTTTTGGAACAGACGAAAAAATTTGTCATTCCGATTACTGCAACCCGCCCCGTAGAAGAAGCGATCATTACCCGCGGGGGAGTGAACGTAAAAGAAGTCGATCCGAAGACGATGCAATCTAAGCTTGTTTCGGGCTTATACTTTGCCGGAGAGATTCTCGATTGTGATGCGTATACCGGAGGCTTTAATCTGCAAATTGCATGGTCAACCGCCTATGCGGCGGCAAATGCGTGTGTACAATCGCTTTCTGATGATTGACATTTTTTCGATCATTCGATATAATAATCAAAATTTTTACGGAGAAAAGCTATGAATCGACAGTTTTTCAGCGTAGCAATCGATGGTCCTGCCGGTGCAGGAAAAAGCACCATTGCCCGCAAAGCTGCGGCATCCCTCGGCTTTGTGTATGTAGATACCGGTGCAATTTATCGGACGGTTGCCTGTGCCGCATTACGCAGTTGTGCGGATCCGTCCGACCGTACATCTGTTGAAGCAATCCTTCCAAACATAAATATTCAGCTCGACTGGCAGGAAGACGGCGTACAGCATATGCTTCTGGACGGCGAGGATGTTACCTCCGAAATCCGCAGGCCGGAGGTTTCCGGCTTGGCCTCGGTCGTTTCCGCGATTCCGGCAGTCCGTCAGTTTTTGCTCGATACGCAGAGAAATGTTGCAAAAACGCACAACGTCATCATGGACGGGCGAGATATCGGTACCGTTGTTTTGCCGGATGCCGATGTAAAAATCTACCTTTCTGCTTCTGCGGAGGTTCGTGCAAAGCGACGCTGGCTGGAGCTTCAGGAGCGCAATCGCAGCGATACCTATGAGGAAGTTTTAAAGGATATGCAGGAGCGGGACTGGAGAGATATGCATCGTGAGATCGCTCCTTTGCGCCAAGCCGATGATGCAATCGCCGTAGATACCTCTGCGCTGAATTTGGAGGAAAGTGTTTCCGCCATAGAAAAAATAATTCGGGAGAAGCTGACCTTATGAAAATGTTTTCCAGAAGAACCTACCTTGCTTTACGCGCATTTCTGATTGTTGTTACCCATATCTGGCATCCCGTGATACGGGTGCACGGAAAGGAAAACATTCCGGAGGGCGCCGCAGTCATGTGCTCTAATCACAGCGCATTTTCCGATCCGATTTGGATTATCGTCTATGGAAATCTGCCTGTCTTGCCAAGAACCATGGCAAAACAGGAATTGCTGAAAATTCCCGTTCTCGGTGCATTATTAAAAAAGCTGGGAGCGTTTCCGGTCGATCGGAGCGGTACAGACATTTCTGCGATCAAAACAGCAATGAAAACCATTAAGGAAGGGAACAAGCTTGTGATTTTTCCGGAGGGGACCCGTATCCGCGGCGGAAAGAAATCCGAACCGCATAGCGGAGCCTTGTTGATTGCAACACGGACGCAGGTGCCCATTGTGCCGATTTTCCTGAGCAGAAAAAAACATCCGTTCAGCAAAATCGATCTTGTTTTCGGTAAGCCGTATCATCCGGAGTATTCGGAAAAACATCCGACTGCTGAGGAGTTGGACAAGCTTTCTGTCGAGCTTATGGATCAAATTTATAAAATGGGGGAAAACCTTTGAATATCCGCGTGGCGAAAACCGCCGGCTTCTGTTACGGAGTCAACCGTGCGGTCGGTCTGGTTGAAAAAGCGATTCGTGACGGAAAAAAGACCGTTACGCTTGGCCCGATTGCCCATAATCGGCATTTGGTACGTCATTTTGAGACGCTCGGTGTCCGAGAGGTTCACAGTGTAGATGAAATTCCCGACGGCACGACCGTTGTAATCCGTTCCCATGGGATTCCAAAGGCGATGTACGACGCGCTGAAACAGAAAAATATCGAGATCATTGACGCAACCTGCCCGTCTGTAAAACGCATTCATTCTTTGGTTTCCGCAGCGGAACAGCAGGGCAGGCAGCCGGTGATTATCGGCACACCGACCCATCCCGAAATCATTGCCATCGCTGGCTGGTGTGAGCATCCTCTGGTTTTCTCGGATGCGGAGAAACTCGAAAAATGGTTCTCAGAGTCGCCTGATCGGCAAAATATTCCTATTACAATGGTGTCTCAGACGACAAGCACGCAATTTTTATGGGATTCTTGCAAGAAAATCGTAAAAAAAGTGTGTACAAATTACGAAATCTTTGATACAATATGCAAAGCAACTGAAAATAGGCAGTTTGAAGCGGCACAATTAGCTGCTTCCTGCGACGCCATGATTGTCGTTGGAGACCGTAACAGCTCCAATACCGAAAGACTGGCTCATATCTGCTTGCAGCACTGTGCAAATGTTGTTTTGGTCGACTGTGCGGACGAGCTGGATATATCTGCCTATGGGCAGAATTCTGATATAGGCATCACAGCGGGTGCATCGACACCTGCGTGGATTATAAAGGAGGTCAATCAGACTATGAGCGAAATTACTAATGTTGATGTTGTTGAGGAGAGCTTTGAAGAAATGCTCGAAAACTCCATCAAGACTTTAAATACAGGAGATAAGGTTTTTGGCACCGTTACCGCAATCGGTTCTACCGAAGTCCAGGTAGACCTTGGCACAAAGCATGCCGGCTACATCCCGTATGACGAAGTCAGCGCAGACCCCAACGTAAAACCCGAAGATGTCCTGAAAGTCGGCGACGAGATCGAAGTATTCGTCGTTCGCGTTAACGATCAGGAAGGCACTGTTCAGCTCAGCCGCAAGAAGCTGGAAGGCATGAAGGTTTGGGACGTTGTTGAAAAGGCTTGCGAAGAAAAAACTCCTGTAGAAGGCGTTATCACCGAAGAAAACAAGGGCGGCGTTGTTGCCAATGTGAAGGGTGTCCGCGTATTTATTCCGGCTTCTCAGACCGGTATTGCCAAGGGCGGCGATCTTTCCGCTCTCAAGGGTCAGACCGTTAAGATGAAGATTACCGAATTTAACCGCGCCCGCCGCAGAGTGGTCGGCTCCATTCGTGCGCTGAGCAGTGAGGCTCGCAAGGCTGCCATCGAGAAGGTCTGGAGCGCAATCGAAGTCGGTAAGAAGTATACCGGCACCGTGAAGTCTCTGACCAGCTACGGCGCATTTGTGGACATCGGCGGTGTTGACGGCATGGTTCATATTTCCGAGCTGTCCTGGGGCCGCATCAAGACTCCGGATGAGGTTGTCAAGGTTGGCGACACCATTGAAGTCTTTGTTATCAAGTTTGACGCTGAAAAGAGAAAGATCTCTCTCGGCTACAAGACTCCGGAAATGAATCCGTGGAACCAGTTCTGCGCGAAGTATTCCGTCGGCGATGTTGCAAATGTCAAGATCGTTAAGATCGTTGATTTCGGTGCGTTCGCAGAAATTCTCCCCGGTGTTGACGGCCTGATTCATATTTCTCAGGTTGCGGATCATCGTGTTGAGAAGGTTTCCGACGTTCTGTCCGAGGGTCAGGAAGTCGAAGCCAAGATCATTGACGTTGATAATGATCGCAAGCGTATCTCCCTGTCCATCCGCGCTCTGCTGGAGCCGGCTGCTGAGGAAGAGGCCGAAGCTCCTGCGGAAGAAGCCGCCGCTGAAGAAGCTGCTGAGGAATCCGCAGAATAATCAAGCAAAACCAATCGGGTGCGTTCTAAAGTGGAACGCACCCGATTTTTTATGATTTTTCCGATTTGAATTCCAGATATTCGTCATAGGTTCCCAAACGGTCGCAGATGGTTCCGTCAGGATGGAATTCAATGATCCGATTTGCCACCGATTGCAGAAGCTCGTGGTCGTGGCTTGCAAACAGGATATTTCCCGGGAAAGCCTTCATGCCGTTATTGACTGCCTGAATGGATTCCATATCCAAATGGTTGGTCGGCTGGTCGAGCAGAAGGACATTTGCACCGGACAGCATCATCTTTGAAAGCATGCAGCGAACCTTTTCGCCGCCGGAGAGCACATTGACCGGCTTGAAAACATCCTCACCGGAAAACAGCATTCTTCCGAGGAAGCTTCGCAGATACACGTCGTCTTTTTTCGCAGAAAACTGTCGCAGCCAGTCAACCAGCGAATCGGTACAGTTTTCAAAGAAAGCGGAATTATCTTTCGGGAAATAGCTTAAAGACGTTGTAACGCCCCATTTCACCGTACCTTCGTCCGGTTCAAGCTCGCCCATCAGAATTTTGAACATCGTGGTCTGGGCAAGCTCATTTTCCCCGACAAATGCGATTTTATCGTTCTTTCCGACGGTAAAGCTCACTTTATCGAGCAGCTTTACGCCGTCGATCGTTTTGGAAACCTCCGTCACAAACAAGATATCCTTTCCGACTTCGCGTTCCCGCGTAAAACCGACAAAGGGATAACGCCGCGATGACATCGGGATTTCTTCAATGCTCAGCTTATCCAGCAGACGGCGGCGTGCGGTAGCCTGTTTGCTTTTTGCTTTATTTGCAGAAAATCGGGAAATGAATTCCTGAAGTTCTGCGATTTTTTCTTCATTACGTTTGTTTTTATTGCGGATTAGCTGCTGAACAAGCTGACTGGATTCGTACCAGAAATCGTAGTTGCCGACATACATTTTGATCTTTCCGTAGTCGATATCAACAATGTGGGTGCATACGGTATTCAGAAAATGACGGTCGTGGCTGACGACGATTACCGTACCGTTATCCTCATAATCCAAAAGGAAATTTTCTAACCAGTTGATCGATTCAATATCGAGGTTGTTGGTCGGCTCGTCCAGCAGAATAATATCCGGATTACCAAAAAGCGCCTGCGCGAGCAGTACCTTAACCTTCAATCGACCATCGGTATCGGCCATTTTGTCATAATGCATATCGACCGGAATGCCCAGCCCCTGCAAAATGCGGCTGGCATCCGATTCCGCTTCCCAGCCGTTCAATTCGGCAAATTCGATTTCCAGCTCCGAAGCCAGCATGCCGTCCTCGTCCGAAAAGTCGGGCTTTGCGTACAGCGCATCCTTTTGCTTCATAATATCATACAGGCGTTTGTTGCCCATGATGACGGTATCCATGATGGAATACGCATCATATTCAAACTGGTTTTGCTTTAAAACGGACATTCTAAGCCCCGGTTTAATAGAAATGCTGCCCTTTGTGGATTCCAATTCACCGGATAACAGCTTTAAAAAAGTCGATTTACCGGCACCGTTCGCGCCGATCACACCGTAACAGTTGCCTGCGGTAAATTGCAGATCAACATGCTGAAACAGAAAAGTGCCTCCAAATTGTAATGCAAGATCGCTGACCGTTATCATGTTGTTCACCTCAGGTTAAGTTTATCATACGTCGAGAAAGAAATAAAGTGTGAATTATTTGTGACGCTACTTGCATTTTCCGAAAAGCGCGTTATAATAGCATTAGCACTCGGCGACGATGAGTGCCAAAAACAACAAAGGACGATGAGATTTTATGGCAAAAAAGCAGTTCAAGGCAGAGTCAAAGCGTTTGCTGGATCTGATGATTAACTCCATCTATACGCATAAGGAGATTTTTCTCCGCGAATTGATTTCAAACGCGTCGGACGCGATTGATAAACTGGCATATCTTGCGCTGACGGATGAATCCGTCGGTCTGAGCCGAAGCGATTTTGCGATTCATCTGATTCCGAATCAGGATGCACGCACATTGACAATCACCGATAACGGTATCGGCATGAGCAAAGAGGAAATGGAAGAAAACCTCGGCACGATTGCACACAGCGGCTCCTTCTCCTTTAAAAATGAGATGGAGAAAAAGGACGATATCGATATCATCGGTCAGTTTGGCGTAGGCTTCTATTCTGCGTTCATGGTTGCCGACAAAGTAACCGTCGTTTCAAAAAAATTTGGCGCAGAGGATGCCTGGAAGTGGGAATCCTCCGGCGCGGACGGATATACCATTACCGCCTGCGAGAAGGCAGACGCCGGTACGGAAATCACGTTATACCTCAAAAAAGACAGTGATGATGAAAAATACTCCGATTATTTGCAGGAGTACCGTATTCGCAGCCTGATTAAGAAGTACTCCGATTACATCCGTTATCCGATTCGGATGGAGGTTGAGGAGCACCGTCCCACGGAGGACACTAAGGACAGCGAAGAGCCAAAATATGAGACCATCCGCGAGGAGCAGACACTCAATTCCATGGTGCCGATCTGGCAGAAAAACAAAAAGGATGTCTCCGATGAGGAATACAAAGCCTTCTACCATGAAAAATTCTTTGATTATGAAGACCCTGCCGGAGTGATCCATGTCAGCGTAGAGGGTGCTGTTACCTATAAGGCTTTGCTCTACATTCCCGCAAAGGCACCGTATGATTTCTATACAAAGGACTATAAGTCCGGCTTGCAGCTTTTTTCCTCCGGCGTTCTGATTATGGAGCACTGCGAGGATCTGCTTCCTGAGCATTTCCGTTTTGTTCGCGGTATTGTGGATACGCAGGATCTCAGCCTGAATATCAGCCGAGAAATGCTTCAGCATACCAGAGAACTGAAAACGATTGCTGCAAATCTCGAAAAGAAGATCAAAGCAGAGCTGCTGCGGCTGCAGGAGAATGAGCGCGACAAATATGAGAAATTCTACGCGGCATTCGGCAGACAGTTAAAATACGGCCTTGTCTCCGACTACGGTATGCACAAGGATATGCTGCAGGATCTGGTAGAATTCCACTCCGACAAAGAGGGAAAGCCGGTCACGCTCAAAGAGTACTGCGCGGCAATGCCCGAATCTCAAAAGTATATTTATTATGTCACGGGCAACAGTGCCGATCAGCTTTCCAAGCTTCCGCAGACCAAGCTTCTGCGCGAACGCGGCTTTGATGTTTTGCTCTTGACGGAGCAGGTGGATGAGTTTATTCCGCAGACGCTGAATCAGTATGATGAGCACCAATTCCGCAACATTTTAACGGATGATCTGGAGCTTGCTACCGAGGAAGAAAAGAAAGCGGCAGAGGAAAAGGCGGAAGCGTTCCAAGCCTGCATTGACTTTATGAAGGAAACGCTGGGAGATAAGGTCGTCAATGTACGTACTTCGAATGATCTGGGCAGCCATGCAGTCACCATGGTTCCGGACGGCGGTATGAGCTTTGAAAT
>JAEDKB010000014.1 GCA_016296045.1 Oscillospiraceae bacterium | reverse complement strand
TCGGTGATAATATCCATGACGCTCTGCGCCTCAAAGGCAGGACATTCCACGATCAACTCGTCATGTACCTGCAAGATAAGCCGCGCCTGCAGCGCCTGCTGTTGCAGCGCGTCAAACACACGCACCATTGCCAGCTTAATGATATCCGCCGCCGTTCCCTGAATCGGAGTGTTCAGGGCAATCCGTTCCGCCCCGCTTCGAATATTGAAATTACTGTTATTGATTTCAGGGATTCTGCGCCGTCTTCCGAACATGGTTTCAACATACCCCTGCTTACGGGCAGTTTCCACAATATTCTTCATATAATCGCGCACACCGGCGTATTTCGTCAAATAGTTTTCAATGTATTCCTTGGCTTCCTTGCGGCTGACACCGATATCCTGTGAAAGAGAATACTCGGATATGCCGTAAACAATTCCAAAGTTGACTGCCTTGGCATGGCGGCGCATCAAAGGTGTTACGGAAGGCAGCGGAACATTAAAAACCTGCGATGCCGTTACACTGTGAAAATCCTCTCCGGAGCGGAAGGCGGCCTGCATCGTCCGATCCTTTGCAATATGCGCCAGAACACGCAGTTCAATCTGGCTGTAGTCTGCGTCTACAAACACCCAGCCCTCACGCGGAACGAACATCTTGCGAATCTCACTGCCCAGCTCCGTGCGTACGGGAATATTCTGCAAATTCGGCTCTGTGGAAGACAGCCGTCCGGTTGCCGTAACCGTATTCTGAAAGGTCGTGTGGATACGCCCGTCCGAAGCAATTTCTTTTTGCAGCCCGTCGGCGTAGGTGGATTTGAGTTTGGTCAGCATCCGATAATCCATGATTGCCTGCACAACGGGGTGCTTCTCCTTCAGCGCTTCCAAAACCTCCGCATTGGTTGAATAGCCGCTCTTCGTCTTTTTTACAGGCGGCAGACCGAGCTTTTCAAATAACAGCTCTCCAAGCTGTTTGGTCGAATTGATATTGAATTCTCCGCCTGCGACCTCAAAAATATATGCTTCGCAAGATGCGATGCGGTCGGCAAGCATTGCGCCGAAGTTGGAAAGCGCTTCCCGATCGACCTGCACGCCATCGTGCTCCATCTCGGCAAGCACACGGCACAGCGGCAGCTCGATTTCATCATAGAGCTTGTCCGTTCCCTGTTCCTTCAGTTTATCTGAAAGCATCTCATACAGTGCCTCGATTGCCGCTGTTTCGCTCATCAAGACGCCGTAAGCCGTTGTATTTTGTACCGTCGGCGGCGTAAAGTGCAAATAGTCCTCTGTGAGCGCGGTAAGCGCATACTTGCCTCTCGTCGCGTCAAGGAGATAGGCGGCCACAGCGGTGTCGAACACAAAACCATCGATTGGAAGTTCCTTTGCAAGCAGAGCACGCATGAGGGGCTTGCTGTCATGCGTCACCTTGCGTATCTGCGCCGTCAGCAGCTGCCGCAAAACGCTTTCAAACGCTGCGCCAAGCTGCTCCCGCGTGTAAAGATACATCCTGTTTTCTGTCTGCGGCGCATAAACCGCAAAAGCAGAAAAATTTTCGGCAAAATGCAGCACCACATAGGTTTGCTCCGCAAACAATGCCGCAAGCTCTTTCGCCCGCGCCTCGTTTTGCACCATTTCGCTGCAGCACTCACCCACCACGGCGGCAGACGCAGGCGCGGAATCGTCCTCCTCAAACGCCGCCGAGCGCAGATTAAATTTGTCGATCAGCTTCTGAAACTCCAGCTTGGTAAACAGCTCATACAGGGCTTTGCGCTTCGGCTCCTGCACCAGATTTTTCTCCGGCGAAAAATCGATCGGGGCATTTTTCCGGATCGTTGCAAGATCATAGGATAGATATGCCGTTTCCCTGCCGTTTTGCAGCTTATCAAACAGCTTACCCTTCATATTTTCCGGTGTCAGGTTTTCGTAAACGCCATCCAACGTGCCGAATTTTTTCAGAAGCTCCGACGCGGTTTTCGGTCCAACTCCGGCAACTCCCGGAATATTGTCCGAGCTATCTCCCATCAGCGCCTTCAGATCAATCAGGCGGATCGGCTCAAGCCCGTATTCTTCCCGAAAAATTTTCGGCGTATAGTTCGTCGTATTCGTTTGACCGCCCTGTGTACGAACAAGCTTTACGGTAACACATTCATCGACAAGCTGCAAGCTGTCGCGGTCACCGGTCAGAATCACACAATTCCAGCCCTGTTTTTCGCATATATCCGCAACCGTACCGATTACATCGTCCGCTTCCCAGCCCTGACATTCATAGATGGGTATATTCATCGCGGAAAGAACTTCCTTCATAATGGGCATCTGCATGGCAAGCTCCTCCGGCATTGCATGCCGAGTGGCCTTATAACCCTCATATTGCAGATGACGGAAGGTCGGCCCGTGCAGGTCAAACGCAACACACAGCGCATCGGGTTTTTCCTCCGCCTGAACGCGCTGCAAAATATTCAGGAAGCCGAAGATTGCGTTGGTATACAATCCGTCACGCGTCGTCAGCGGGCGCACGCCGTAAAATGCACGGTTAATGACACTATTGCCATCCAAAATCATCAGCTTCATGCGTTTCCCTCCGTTCAGATTCTCTTCCACTTTGCACCCTGCGGCGTATCGATGATCTCAATTCCCTGTGCCTTTAATTCGTCACGAATGCGGTCTGCCTCCGCCCAATTCTTTGCCTTTTTTGCTTCTGCGCGTGCGGCAACCAGCGCATCGATTTCCGGATCGGAGCCGTATTCCTCTTTTGGCTGTGCATCGCGGTATTTTTTCGCCGCCTCAAGCAGATTCAAGCCAAGGACGGTGTCAAAATCCTTCAAGGCAGCAAGCTTGGTCACATCGTTGGTCTTTGCTTTGAGAACGTCATAAACCGCCGTAACCGCAAGCGAGGTGTTTAAGTCGGCGTTCAGCGCCGCTTCAAAACGCTGCTTCAGGGCGGCAAGAACATCGGCATCGACTTCTCCCTTGTCTTCCAGCAACGCAATCTTTGCGATCAGCTTCTGATAGGTCACTGCCGCATTATCCAGATTCTCCCATGTAAAGACAAGGTTTCTGCGATAATGGCTCTGCAGGCAGAACAGACGGTAGACCAACGGATCGTAGCCCTTTTCTTCCAAAAGAGATACCGTCAGGAATTCACCCTTGGATTTGGACATCTTGCCGTCAGAGGTGTTCAGATGATGGACATGGAACCAGTAATTGCACCATTTGTGACCGAGATAGGCCTCCGACTGGGCAATTTCATTGGTATGGTGCGGGAATGCATTGTCGATGCCGCCGCAATGGATATCCATATCCTCGCCCAGATGCTTGATGCTGATGCCGGAGCACTCAATATGCCACCCCGGATAGCCGACACCCCATGGAGAATCCCATTTGAGCGCCTGATCCTCAAACTTGGACTTGGTGAACCAGAGGACAAAATCGTTCTTGTTGCGCTTGTTTTCGTCCTCCTCGACGCCTTCACGAACGCCGACCTCCAAATCCTCCTCATTATGATCGTTGAATACATAGTATTTTTCCAGTTTGGAGGTGTCAAAGTAGACATTGCCGCCCGCAAGATACGCATATCCCTTATCCAGCAAGGTTTCTACCATGTGGATAAATTCCGGAATGCAGTTCGTGGCAGGTTCGACAATCTCCGGTATTTTGATGTTCAGTTTTTTGCAGTCGGTAAAGAACGCATCGGTATAGTATTTTGCGATCTCCATGACCGATTTATGCTCACGTTTTGCTCCCTTGAGCATCTTATCCTCACCGGTATCGGCATCCGAAGCCAGATGACCGACATCGGTAATGTTCATCACGCGCTTGACGTTATAACCCATGTAGCGCAGACTTTTTTCCAGAACATCCTCCATAATGTAGCTGCGGAGGTTACCGATGTGGGCATAGTGATAGACCGTCGGGCCGCAGGTGTACATTTTCAGAACGTCGGGGTGATTGGGCGTAAACAATTCCTTTTTATGGCTGAGAGAGTTATAAAGATACATGATTGTTTTCCTCCAGTTGTTTTTCGAGCGCGGCAATGCGCTCGGTCAGATAGTCTAATTCGGCACGAATCGGGTCAGGTGTATGGATCTGGTCCAGCTTTTCTCCGTTCAGGCGCACAACACGTCCCGGAACACCGACCACCGTAGAATTTGCCGGAACCTCACGCAATACGACGGAATTTGCCGCAATTCGAGCGTTATCGCCTACCTTGAACGGCCCAAGCACTTTCGCGCCGCAGCCGACCATGACGTTGTTTCCCAGGGTTGGATGACGTTTTTCCTTCTGTGCGCCGGTGCCGCCCAGCGTCACGCCCTGATAAATCAGGCAATCGTCTCCGATTTCCGCAGTTGCGCCGATCACAATGCCTGTGCCGTGGTCAATCACCAGCCTTCTTCCGATCTTTGCGGCCGGATGAATCTCCACTCCGGTTCGCCGCTTAGCAAGCTGGGAGATCCAGCGTGCGATCAGCTTCATATTCTTCAGGTAAAACCAATGCGCGATACGGTAATATATCTGCGCGTGTAAACCGTTATACAGCCAAAAGACCTCAAATTTGCTGCGTGCGGCAGGGTCATTGCGCTGATAGGCCTCTATTGTTTCTTTTAACCGCATTTAAGCACCTCCAAACGAAAACCGCCTCCGGAATCAACTTCCAGAGGCGGCAGTACCGCGGTTCCACTCTGATTTTTCGCTCACGGCCTTACGCGGCCAACGGGGTCTCCCCTCGCTCACGAACGCACTTCACCTGATCGATATGATGTCCGCTTTCAGCCGCCGGCGGTCAATCTCTGCCGTATCGAATACAGGTTACTCTTCTCGGTCAACGCGATATTTTATTTCTATTATATTAGCATTTCCGTTCAGACGTGTCAAGCCAAATCGCTTATTTGCGCGTTGAGAGAACATCACGGTTTTTCAGGAAATACTCCACGCCGGAATACAGCGTTGTTACGGTAATCAAAGTGATGATCACCCAACGGAGAATATCCGTAAAGCAGCCGCAGATATAGCTGTTGAGCAGGTCACCGAAGAACGTGCCGTCAAAAAACAGCATCAGACAAATTCCTGTCATTGTCACGGCAGTCTTGACCTTTCCGGACTTTCCGGCAGCGATCACGCGTCCGTTGCCCGCTGCGACCATGCGCAGACCGCTGACTGCAAATTCACGGAACAGGACAATCATCAGCGCCCATGCCGGAAATCTGCCCCACTCGCAGAACACCGCCATCGCGGCAATCACAAGCACCTTGTCCGCAAGCGGATCAAGAAACTTTCCGAGATCGGTTACCTGATTATATTTTCTGGCAATTTTGCCATCGATCAAATCGGTCAGGCTCGCAATGGCAAATACAAACAGCGCTGCAAGCTGCATGCCGGAATTCCACGAGACCAAATACATACAAATCAGGAATACGGGAATCAATGCTAAGCGCGCCATGGTAAATTTTGTTGCAGTAGTCATGTGTTCAATCCTCCCCGATCACGCCTACGAGATCGCCGTCACAAACACCGATGATATTCACATTCACGAAGCTGCCGGTATGTACGGCAGTCTTGCTCGTAAAGAGCACCCGTCCGTCAATATCGGGAGAGTCCGCATAAGTTCTGCCGAAGTAGCGATCCGTTTCCGGATCGAAGCCCTCGCATAGAACTTCCATGGTGGTGCCGATGCGGGCGTCATTGCATTCGTCCATAATTCTCGACTGGATTTCGCAGACGATCTCGGCTCGACGGGCTGCTGTTTCTTCATCGGGATGCTCCATTTTTGCAGCAGGCGTTCCCTCCTCCGGAGAAAAGGCAAACGCACCGACACGTTCCAGCTTATGAACGCGCAGCCAGTCGCAAAGCTCTTCAAATTCCGCCTCTCCCTCGCCGGGAAGGCCGGTAATCAAGCTGGTGCGGATGACAACGCCCGGAATTCTTGCGCGGAGCTTTTCAAACAGCTCGTCCAACTCCGCACGGGTGCCGCGACGATTCATCTTTTTCAGAATTTGATCATTGACATGCTGAATGGGGATATCCATATACTTAACGATTTTCGGCTCAGACGCGATCACATCGATCAACTCATCGCTCATTTCGTCCGGATAGAGATAGTGGATACGGATCCAGTGCAGTTTTTCGATCTTGCAAAGCTGCCGCAGCAATTCCGGCAGCTTTCTCTCTCCGTAAAGGTCAATGCCGTAGCGGCTGGTATCCTGCGCGACGACGATCAGTTCCTTCACACCGTCTTCCGCAAGCATCCTTGCTTCATACAGGCAATCTTCCAGTGTGCGGCTGCGGAATTTTCCGCGAAGAGACGGAATCACACAATACGAGCAGTGATTGTCACAGCCCTCCGCTACTTTCAGGAAGGCATAGTGTTCCGGCGTGGTCAGAATTCTTCCGACCTCATCGACCGGCGCATTGATATCGCCGAATTCCGAAACGGTTTTTCCCGCCAGAAGCTGTTTGACGGCAGAGACAATATAGCCATAGCTGCCGGTTCCGAGGATGCCGTCTACCTCCGGCAGCTCCTGCAAAATCTCCTGCTGATAGCGCTGCGAAAGGCAGCCGGTCACCAGAATCTTGCCAATCACGCCGGCAGCTTTCAGTTCCGCCATGGCAAGAATATGGTCAATGGCTTCACTCTTTGCCGAGTCGATAAAGCCGCATGTATTGATGATAACAACATCCGCGCCCTCCACAGACGGCAGGATCTCATAGCCGGCCTCGCGCAGCAAATACATCATCTGCTCCGCGTTGACTTGATTTTTCGCACAGCCGAGGGAAATCACCCCAATTCGGTTGCCCATTAGAATTTTCCTTCTTTCATTTCGTTTCAGTACGCGTCTTCATAGAATTCTTCCTCCGGCGCGTATCGTTCCAGCGCCCGCCGGATATCATTCCATGAATGTCCACGGCGCAAGAGCGCATCGGTTGCGCGCTTACATTCCGCACGATCCGGCTTTCTTCCACGAAAGCGCCGCTGTAAAAAAGCATCAATGGCATCATCCTGCGGCGGCAGGTCGGAGAGTGCCTCCTCCCAAAGCTCTTTCGGAATCCGCTTTTCATAAAGCATCTGACGGATGCGGGACGCACCGTAACCTCTGGAAAGGCCGTTGCGCACGATCTGCTGCGCAACCTGCTTATCATCGAGAAGCTTCAGATCCTCCAGCCACATGACGGCCTGCTTTGCATCCTCTTCTTTTTCGCCCTTTTGAATCAGGCGTTTTTCCAGTTCTTTTTTGGAGATCGAAGTGGCGGAAACAATCCGCACCGCCCGATCCTTTGCGCTCGCAGCCGCATTGCTTTCCTTCAGGCTGTTCAGCGCCGCCTCGGGCAGTTCCATCCCCGAATAGATTCCGTGCTCAGCAATGACCGACGGAAAAATCAGCAAGCTGCTCCCGTTGTCAAAACGAACACGGAGCTTTCCGGAGGGAGAGCGCGTCTGCTCAATGGACTCAACCTTCATCGAAGTCCTCAGCAGAAATGTCTACGGCTTTGCCTGCGGGCTTGGCAGCAGGCTTGCTCCGCTGATTTTGTATCTCCGCAAGGTGCGCACGAACCTTTGCTTCCAGTTCGTCCGCCAGTTCCGGATGGCTCTGGATGTACTGCTTGGCATTGTCCCGTCCCTGACCGATGCGTTCGTCACCGATCGAGAACCAACTGCCGCTCTTATTGACCAGCTCAAGCTCCACTGCCATATCCAGCAGTTCTCCGTATTTGGAAATGCCTTCACCGTACATAATATCAAAAATCGCTTCACGGAAAGGTGGTGCGACCTTATTTTTGACAACCTTTACACGGGTGCGGTTGCCGATCACCGCGCCGCCTTCTTTGATTGTTTCAACCTTTCGGACATCCAGACGCACGGAGGAATAGAATTTCAGCGCATTGCCGCCGGTTGTTGTTTCGGGATTTCCGTACATTACGCCGATTTTCATACGAAGCTGATTGATGAAAATAACGATACAGTTCGTCTTTGCAATGGTGCCCGCCAGCTTGCGAAGTGCCTGCGACATCAGTCTTGCCTGCAAGCCGACAAAAGCATCTCCCATCTCGCCCTCGATTTCCTGACGCGGAACCAGCGCGGCAACCGAGTCAACCACTACGACATCCAGCGCACCGGAGCGCACCAGCGCATCGGTGATCTCCAATGCCTGCTCACCGGTATCCGGCTGAGAAACCAGCATGGAGTCAATATCCACGCCGATTGCTGACGCATAAACCGGATCAAGCGCATGCTCTGCATCCACAAAAGCGACCTCGCCGCCGCGTTTCTGCGCTTCGGCAACAACGTGCAGGGCCAGCGTTGTCTTACCGGAAGATTCCGGACCGTAAATTTCTACAATTCTTCCACGGGGCAAGCCGCCGATACCCAGCGCCGCATCCAGCGCAAGAGAGCCGGTCGGAATCGAATCCACATTCATTTCCGGACGGTCGCCAAGGCGCATCACCGATCCCTTGCCGAAATTCTTTTCAATCTGATGCAGCGCGGTGTCCAGCGCTTTTTTCTTATCTTCTGCGGGTGCAGGAGCTTCATAATTCGGTTTCTTTGATGCCATATTCAGCTATCCTCTCTTTTCTGGGCAAGTACTGCCCGAATAATATCTGCGGTATCCTTTCTGGTTTCTGTTACGGTAAAACCGCCCTGCTCCAAAAGCGTACAGACAGCATTTTCCTGTCCCATACCGAACTCAAAGCAGAGCCATCCGCCCGGATTCAGCGCCGGTCGGAAATTTTGAATGATTGCGCGGTAGAAATCAAGACCGTCCTCGCCGCCGTCCAGCGCAAGGCGCGGCTCGAAGTCGCGGACAGAGGGTTCCAGTCCTTCGATTTCCGCCGTGGGAATATAGGGTGGATTGGAAACAATCAGGTCAAAGGTGCCGAGAAAGTCCTGTGCAGGCTTTAAAACATCAATGGGCAGACACTTGACCCGAATTCCGAGCTTCTGCTCCTGTACGTTTCTTTTCGCCACCCGAAGCGCTCCCTGAGAAACGTCTCCCAACGTCACCCTCGCATCCTTCACACGCTTTGCAATCGCAAGTCCGATACAGCCGGAGCCGGTACACAGATCCAGTATGCGCGGATTCTGATTCAGAAACAGCGCTTTTTTGATGGCAAGCTCTGTTACAACATTGGTGTCATCCCGCGGAATCAGCACATCCGGCGTAACCGAAAGCGTCATGTCGTAAAAATCCCACTGACCTAAAATATAGGGCATCGGTTCACCGCTGCAATAGCGTTTGACAAACGATTCCGCCAGCTCACATACCTCCTCGGAGGCATACAGATCACGGTCTGCGATCATCTGCTCAGCCGTTTTGCCGGAGGCTGCGCAAATCAGCTCTCTTGCAATATTCGAAGCGAACTGACCTTCTTTTTCAAGGAGCGCATGACGTGCGTCCAAGTACAAATCCGCGTATTTTTTTACCATTTATCTGCGCCCTCCTGCTCGGGGATGACCTGTGAAAGCGCCTCAATGCCAACCTCGATCATGGAGTCATCCGGTTCATTGGTCGTCAAATATTGCAGCCACATGCCGGGAGCGGAAAGTGCGCGGGTCAGCCAGTTGTCATAGCGGCCGACCAGACGGTTGAATTCGTAGCTGATACCGACAACAATCGGCAGAAGCAGCAGCTTCAAAAGCACACGGAAAAGCGCATTCACAACGCCGGAGGAAAACTCAGGCGTGATCGGCCTTAATAACACCGAGGCGACGGAGAATACCAGAATGGAAATGATAATCACCACAAATAAAAAGCTGGTGCCGCAGCGCGGATGAAGTCTCGTCTGCTCGCGGACGTTCTCGACCGTCAGGGGAAGCTTTGCCTCATAGCAGCGAATGGTTTTATGCTCCGCGCCGTGATAGGCAAAAACGCGCTTCATGTCCTTCATTCTGGAAATCAGGAACATATAACCTAAGAAAATTGCAATACGCACCAGACCTTCCAGCAGGTTCCGTACAAGCTCATTCGTAATCCAATGGCTGATAACGGAGCCGATCAGGGACGGGAGGACAATAAACAGCCCTACTGAAAAAGCAATGCCGATAACCACTGCAAGCGTTATCAATACGCTCTGTGCCTTTTCGTTTGACAGCTTTTTCTCCAGCCATGCATCCAGCTTTGACGGCTTCGCGGCTTCCGCCTCCTCGCCGGTATCGTCCGCGTAAAAATCCGCAGAATACATCAGCGCGGAAACGCCGGTCTTCATTGACGCGCAGAAGTTGAAAACACCGCGCACAAACGGGATTTTTTTCGGCGAATGCTTTTTTACCGGCTTGCGCGGCTCCAGCTTGGTGTGGATTCCGTCCTTTGCGCGCACAACGGTCGCACATTTATCGGGGCCGAGCATCATAATTCCCTCGATCAAAGCCTGGCCGCCGATCATGGTTTTAAATTTTTCGTTGTTTTCTTTCTTTGCCATGTTTTGCCTTTCTATTGCTCACCGATCGGGAGCCTGATTGTAACAAGGATTCCTCCGCCTTCCGCATTGGAGAGGGTCAACGTGCCATTGTGCATGGAAACGATCTCCTCGCAGACAGCCAATCCGATACCGCTGCCGCGTGCCTTGGAGGTTCCTTTATAAAATTTCTTTTTTACCAAAGGAAGCTCGTCCTCCGGAATGCCCGGACCGAAATCCCGAATTCGGATGACAACTTCCGAATCCTCGCGGCGAATCTCCGCCGTTATTTTTCCGCCCTCTCCGCCGTGCTTTGCGGCATTATCCAAAAGATTCAGGTAAACCTGACGCATACGGGGAATATCACAGGAAATTTCCGGTATTTCATCGTCGTTATCCAAGTATTCCAGCGTAATATTTTCATTCTTCAGACGGTTGCCATACATAAAAACCGTATCTTCGAAATCGGAACGGATGTTTCCGGGCGCGATGTTCAGCGTAAAGCGGCCGTCCTGCATACGGGTAAATTCCAGCAGCTCTTCCACCATGCCGGTCAGGCGCTTGGTCTCGCGGAGAATAATGCTCAAGCCGCGTCTGGCATCTGCCGAATCTACCGTTGCGCCGCCGGAGAGCAGCGTTTCGCTCCAGCCGCCGATTGCCGTCAGCGGTGTGCGAAGCTCATGCGAAACGGAGGAAACAAACTCCGTCTGCATTTTTTCGTTTTGGCTGATTTTGTTGGACATATCGTTGATGGTATCTGCCAGTTCACCGATTTCGTCGTCATATTGCCGTTTGATCTGTACGCCGTAGCTGCCGCCTGCAATGCGCTTTGCTGTTTTCGTAATCTCCGAGATCGGTTCTAGAATGGAGCGGACATAGTAAGTTCCGCTGATATAGATCACCAGCGCAAGTACAATCGCAACCGAATAGAAAACGGCACAGAACAAAATGACCTTTCGGTCTGTCTGCCGTAAGCTCATCACATAACGAAGCAGACCGACTGCTTCTCCGCTCTCGTCAAAAATAGGGGCGGAGGCTGACATAACGCGCTCGTCGGCAGCTTCGTCTGTTCCGCGAAAAGAGGCGACCTCCTTCGTTTCCATGGCCTGCAGAACATCCTCTGTCTTTGCATAGCGAGCCGTTGACAGCGTTTCACCGGAGGATACAATGATTCTTCCGTTCGGATCGACAAACTGCAAAGACGTTGCGTCTCTCGGCAAGCGGCTCTCGGTAAAATCCACACAAGCCTGATAGAAATCGCCCTCGTTGCGCGCCGCATAGGCTTCTATGAGCTGCTGCGCCGCATACGCCTTTGTTTCCACCGAATTCTTTGCTTCGGAATAATAGTAAATTCCAATCGTAATTGACAAAAGCGTTGCGCTCAGCAATACCAGGGCAAGCATAATGCTTACCGTATTCTTCAACCAGCGCCCCAGCAATCCCTTTGTCTTTTTCACGATTGTCCCCTCCGATATGAGGTGCTACACACCCCACTTATAGCCAAAGCCCCAAACCGTTGTAATATATGTGGGGTTGGCAGTATTGTCCTCAATTTTAATACGCAGACGCCGGATATTGACGTCAACAATTTTCAGTTCGCCGTCGTAGTCGCGTCCCCAAACCGTCGCAAGGATATCCTCACGGGAAAGCGCTCGTCCGGGATTTTGCATAAAGAGCTGGACAATGGCGTATTCCACCTGTGTCAGCTTGATGCGGCGTCCTTCCTTTTCCAGCGTACGGTTGCGGATATTCAGCGTGAACGGCTCATGAACGATGATTTCCGGATCGGATTCCACACTGCCGCCGATTCTGCGGTAGAGCGCATCAATACGCGCCGTCAGCTCCGCAGGGGAAAACGGCTTTGTCACATAGTCATCCGCGCCGGTCATCAGGCCCGTCACCTTGTCCATTTCCTGTGTGCGAGCCGTCAGCATAATGATGCCGATGGTTTTGTTCGTCGCACGGATGTTGCGGCAAACCTCAAAGCCGTCGATATCCGGCAGCATGATATCCAAAATCGCAACACCGATATCCGGGTTGTCCTTTAAAAGCTGGAGGGCTTCTCTGCCGGTACCTGCCTCGATTGCATCGTAGCCGGCACGCTTCAGGTTAATCACCACAAAGCTGCGAATACTGACCTCATCCTCAAGAATCAATACTTTTTTCATTTTCTCATCCTCCGTTGGCGAATGAATGCCGATATTTCTTTTTCTCTGCTGTCTTTCTTGTTCTGTACGCGGATGTCTGATTACATACTGCTCCTTGATGAAAAGGACAGATCAAGGATTTTACACACGCTTGCATCGGGATTTCCGGACACGATGCGTTCTTTGGATAGAATTCCATATTTTCCAATGATATATTATAACACAGAATGTTACAAAAGTGTAGTGCCTTTGTTACAAAAAACACAAGATTTATTTCAAAACCACGCTTTTTTCTCCAAGAAGCGTTTGTAATTCCTGCAGCATATCCTCCCGAACGGAGCAGCTTGTTCCGCGGCGAACTCCGCTGTCCGCAAAATAAAGGATCGCCTGCAGCTCTCCGGGGAACATTTTCAGAATCGCACGGGTCTTTTGATCCTCCACGCTTCCCTCAGACGGAATCTTCAGATAAAGCTTCTGCGGTTCGGGCTTTGCGAATTCTTCGACCGCATGAATCTCGTTGAGCACCATCTGCGGTGCCTTTTCATCACGCACGGACAGTCGGCCTTCTGCCACAATGGCAGCGTTTTCCGTCAAAAGGTTTCCGCTCTTGGCAATTACGCCGGAAAAGGCAAGCAATTCCATAGAGGATGTGTCATCCTCAAGCGTCACATACGCCATCATGGAGTTGTTTCGTGTGGTTTTCATCTTGACATTCTCAATCACGCCGGCAATTCGGACAATTTGTTCATCCCGATAAATTCCGTCCGCATCTTCAAATGATTTCATAATCCGCCCGATCGGAATCACATTTGCCGTCTTGAGCTGTTTCCGATATTCGTCCATCGGATGTCCGCTGAGATATAGGCCGATGGTTTCCTTTTCAAACTGTATCAGCTCTTTTTTGGGAAGCTCCGAACAGTTGGGAATCGGAACCCTGCTGATTCTCTCCTCCTCGCCGCCGAGCATATCAAACAACTGCATCTGCCCTGCAAGATTGCGTTTTTTGCTGCTTGCCACGGAATTCATAATCGCTTCATAGCTGTAAAGCATCTGCGCTCTGTTCATGCCGAAGCCGTCCATCGCGCCGCATTTGATCAGGTTTTCTACCGCACGCTTATTCAGATCGGTATCGATCATGCGCTCGATAAAGTCCTCCAGCGAGGCAAACTTCCCGTTTGTTTCGCGTTCCGTAACCATCTGGCGCAGCAGACCGCGTCCGATGTTTTTGACCGCGCCCAAGCCGAAGCGAATTCCCTCCGGCTCCACGGTAAACTTGTCCTCGGACGCATTGATATCCGGATGCAGAAGGGAAATCCCCATCTCACGGCATTCGGCAATGTATCCGACGGCTTTGGCGGTATTATCCAGTACGCTTGTCAGCAGCGCTGCCATGTATTCCTTCGGATAGTGACATTTCAGATATGCCGTGTCATAGGTAACCTTCGCATAGCATACAGCGTGCGCTTTATTGAAAGCATAGTTGGCAAAGTCAAGGATTTCCTTGTAGATTGCCTGTGCCGCCGCTTCGCTGACGCCGTTTTTTATCGCGCCTGCAATGCCGCGTTCTTCATCGCCGTAGACAAACGCTTTCTGTTCCGCAATGATGACCTTTTCCTTCTTTTTGGAGATGGCGCGGCGCATATTGTCCGCCTGTCCGAGACTGTAGCCGCCCAGCTTGCGGAAGATCTCAATGACCTGCTCCTGATAGACGATACAGCCGTAGGTAACGGCCAGAATCGGCTCCAATTGCGGACACAGATAGGTGATCTTTTCCGGATGCAGCTTGTTATCAATAAAACGCGGAATGGAATCCATCGGACCCGGTCGATACAGCGCCACAATTGCCGTCAGGTCTTCAATCGACTGCGGCTTCATATTGATGCACACCCCGGTAATGCCGGCAGATTCCAACTGGAACACGCCTGCCGTGCGTCCCTCAGAAAGCATTTGAAAGCTCTCGGGGTCGTCATCGCGCACCGCCTGAAGATTGAAGTCCGGCTCCCGCTTACGAATCTGCTGCTCCGCGTCCTCAATGATCGTCAGATTTCGCAGACCGAGAAAGTCCATTTTGAGCAGACCCAGTTCCTCGATGGTCGTCATGGTGAACTGGGTGACAATCGTCTCGTCATTGCGAGCCAGCGGCACATAGTCCGATACCGGATTCTTCGTAATCACAACGCCGGCAGCATGCGTCGAGGTATTTCTCGGCATACCCTCCAGTGCGCGAGCCGTATCGACAAGCTTTCTCACTCGCTCGTCACCGTCGTACATTTCCTTTAGCTGCGGAGAAACCTTCAGCGCTTCCTCCAGCGTCATATGCAGCGTTGTGGGAATCAGCTTTGCCACTGCGTCCGTTTCCGCATAGGAGAAATTCAAAACTCTGCCAACATCGCGGATCGCCGCTCTGGCAGCCATTGTACCAAAGGTGACGATCTGTGCAACGTGATCCTTGCCGTATTTGCGTGTTACATAGTCAATCACCTCTCCGCGCCGCGCCTGACAGAAGTCCGTATCAAAGTCAGGCATGCTGACACGCTCCGGATTGAGGAAGCGTTCAAAGATCAGGCTGTATTTCATCGGATCCATTTCAGTAATATGCATACAATACGCCGCGATGGAGCCTGCGCCGGAGCCTCTGCCGGGGCCGACGGGAATGCCCGTCTGTTTTGCCCAGCGGATGAAATCGGCAACGATGAGATAGTAATCCACATAGCCCATCTTCTCAACAACGCTCATTTCATATTCCAGACGGGCGCGGTATTCCTCCGGCTCATCGGGATAGCGCTCTTTGAAGCCCTCGTTACACAGCTTTTGGAAATAGGTCAGAGAATCCGAGCCGTCCGGTGCCTTGTATTCGGGCAGATGGTAGTGGTTAAATTCAAAATCCACATTACAGCGGTCAGCGATACGCTGTGTGTTTTCAATCGCCTCCGGCTGATTCGGGAACAGGGAACGCATTTCGTCCTCGGATTTGATATAGAATTCCTGCGTTTCAAACCGCATACGGTTTGCATCGTCCACGGTCTTTCCCATCTGAATACACATCAGGACATCCTGAATATAGCTGTCCTCCCGTGTCAGATAGTGCGCGTCATTGGTAGCAACCAGCGGAAGCTTTGTGTCCTGTGCCAAACGCAGAATGCCGCGATTGACCTCCTGCTGCTCCGGAATTCCGTGATCCTGCAATTCAAGGAAAAAGTTTCCCTCGCCAAAAATTTCCGCAAGCTCCAGCGCATAGGCTTTTGCACCCTCGTAGTCCCCCATGCGCAGTCTGCGCGGAATGCCGCCTGCCAGGCACGCAGAAAGCGCAATCAAGCCCTCAGAGTGCTGTCTCAGCAATTCCAAATCGACACGGGGCTTGACGTAAAAGCCCTCCAGAAATGCCTTTGAGACCAAGTAACTCAGGTTTTTATACCCGACCTCATTTTCACACAGAAGCACCAAATGCTGCGCCTCATTGTCCACGCCGTGAACCTTGTCCGCCATGGTTCGCGGCGCGACATAGACCTCGCAGCCGATGATCGGCTTAATTCCGGCAGCCTTGGCAGCGCGGTAAAAGTCGATCACGCCGTACATAACGCCGTGGTCGGTAATGGCAACTGCATTCTGCCCAAGCTCTGATACCCGTTTTACAAGCTGCCCGATGCGGCAGGCACCGTCGAGCAGGCTGTATTCCGTATGCACGTGCAAATGTACAAATGACATATTCCTTCTCCTTCCGGCGCGTTATTCCTCTGAAGCAAGCTGCATCAGCTTTCTCATGCGGTGATTGACTGCCGACTTGCTGATGGGCGGTTCATGCAGCTCAGCCAGCTCGCTCAGCGTCGTTTCGGGGTATTCGCAGCGCAGAGCCGCTGTCTGGCGGAGCTTTTCCGGCAGAGTCTTTAATCTGTCTTGTTTCTCCAGCAGCCGAATTGCACCGAGCTGCTCCTGTGCCGCAGCGACTGCCTTATCCACATTGGCAGAATCGCAGTTGGTCTTTCGGTTGGCATCATTGCGCCAATCCTTTTCGATTTTTGCCGACATAACTGCCATAGCGCTGACCGGCGCGCCGATGGTCGTAAGAAAATCTTCAATGGAATCGCTTTGCTTAAAGTACAAAATCGCGCTTCCCTTGCGTTCCGTTTCTTTTGCCGCAAGATTCATTTCGACAAGCAATCTTCCCGTCTCGCGGCTGACGCTCTGATGCGTTGTGGAAAGCTCCAGATGGTAGCGCTTTTCCGGATCGGTCACAGAGCCGCCCGCCAAAAACGCGCCGCGCAAAAAAGCACGTTGACAGCACTCTTTCTCAAGCAAAGCAAAATTCACATGCAATGAAACACTGGTATGTGCAGAAAAACCGCAAGTGCTGAATACGCTGCGTATTTTTTCCGGTTCGGTAATCTGATAGATCAGCTTGCCCGCGGTGTTCTGCTGCGGCAAAGAGTCAAAGCTGACACCCAGTCCTTTTCGGAACAGGCGCGGAAGCCGAATGCCGAAATCCTGATTTTCCGTGACGATTCGAATACAATCCGCTGCAAAAGTATTGGCAAACAGCAGCGTTCCCATGGCTTCTGCCAGAGCACAGCAGTTTTTTTCAACCTCGGATCGGCACAATTCACTTTTTACATTTCCCGAAAAAGACATCCTCCGCGTCCTCCTTTCTGCACTATCCTTTTTCTATATCACGGTGAAGCGCGATTGCCGTATGTCCTTCCTGCTTCAGCCTTTGCATCAGAAGCTGCGTCACCGCAACGCTGCGATGTCTGCCGCCGGTACAGCCGATGGCAATACGCAGCCGGCTGCCGCCGCGTTTTTCTTCCATAGATGCCTGCAGGCAGATCAGCTCCAGAAGCTTTTCAATATACGCCTTGCAGGCGGGGAAGCGGAGAATATACTCCTGCACAGGTTCATCCAATCCACTCAGGCGCCTGAGCTCGGGCACCCAAAACGGGTTTTCCAGACACCGCATATCCAAAACAATATCTGCCTCCGGCACGCCGTATTTGTGCCCGAAGGAAATAAGCTCAACTTTCATTTTCTTTGCCCCAAAGACGAACCTCCGGCTCAAGAAGAATACCGGAATGGTCATATACACGCTCTTGCACAAGCTTTACCAGTGTAAGAACATCATTTGCAGTCGCGCCGCCCTTGTTAATGACAAAGCCCGCGTGCTTTTCCGACACCGCAGCGCCGCCGACGGACAGTCCTTTCAGTCCTGCCTGCTCGATCAATGCAGCGGCATATCCTCCCACCGGTCGCTTAAAGGTACTGCCCGCGGAAGGAAATTCCAGCGGCTGCGACGAGCGGCGTTTTTCCGCCAGCTCAGAAATCCGCTCACGGATCTCCTGTTCCTGACCGGGGAGCAGTTCAAAAACCGTTCGGATAATCATGCCGTCAAGCTTCTGAAACGCACTGCTCCGATAAGAAAACGCCTGCGCATCTCCTTCAAAAAAACGCGTTGATCCGTCAGCAAACATATATTCCGTCTTTATCGCAACATTTTTGATCTCGCCGCCATACGCACCTGCGTTCATATAAACGCCGCCGCCGACCGTTCCGGGAATGCCGTGTGCAAATTCCAGACCGGAAAGAGAATTTGTCGCGGCAAACATCGCTGTCTTTGCCATGCTCATGCCGGACATTGCGGAAATATGTGTTTCATCCATGCGTTCCAAGCCCAAAAAGGTATTCTTTGTAACAATTACCAGCGCACGAAGTCCTTCGTCCGGCACCAGAACATTCGTGCCGGCACCGAGCACATAGGGTCTGATTCCCATTTCATGACTGATGCGAAAAACATCGGACAACTCTTTCCGTCCACGCGGAAATACCATCAGCTCCGCAGGGCCGCCGATACGAAAGGACGTATGCTTTG
>JAEDKB010000184.1 GCA_016296045.1 Oscillospiraceae bacterium | reverse complement strand
GCAAATAAGCGGAATCAAACACGCAGAAATTTAGAAAAGGGATAGAAATTTTTGTAAGTATATGATATAATAATCTTTAAGGTTTGCAGCAATCCTGAAATAGTAAAAGAGGAGAAAGCAACTTGAAGATTTGGGAAGCTATTCTGTACGGTATTTTCGGCGGCATATCATCGCTGCTTCCAATTTCATTTAACGGTCATTATACACTTCTGCGCGAAACGTTTAATCTCACGCCGTTGACCGTCGGCGAAGGCCTGTATGTTCGATGTGCTGTTTGCATCGGAGTGATTGCAGCAATTATTCTGGCATTCCGTTCCGAATCGGCCATGCTTGGAAAAGAAGTCCTGCATCTGACCGGACTTCGGAAACGGCGCCGCAGTGAGCAGGTCAATCGGCCCTATATTCGCAGCGTTTTGCTTTTTACCGTGGCTCTGGCGATGTCACTTCTTTCTCTGATTTATGCAGCGCCTGCCAGCAGATTCGGAAAGCTTTTGGTCGTTGCGGCGCTGTTCGCCGTCAATGGACTTCTGATCTTCTGGTGTTCCAAAGGCGTATCCGGAAAGAAAAACGAGAAAACCGTCCTGCTGTCGGATAGCTTTTTTATCGGCTTGTCCCGAATGATTTCCGTATTTCCGGGGCTGTCTCCTCTTGCAAGCTCCTTATTTGTCGGACAGGCACGCGGTTTCAACACGGAATATAATTATCACATTGCCTATATGCTTACCCTCGCATATGAAGTTTGTTCCTTGCTGTATCACTTGATTCGGGCGTTTGTATATGGTCCGTTTACGGCCGGTGTGATTCTTCCGTTTTTTATTGTACTGCTTCTTACAACCGCATTCGGTTATCTGGCGCTTCAGTATTTACGCTATTTACTCCAGAGAGAAAAGACTGCCTTTTTTGCATATTATTGCTGGGATGCTGCGGCGGTCGCGCTGGTACTCTCATTGATCAATTCCTGAAAAGGAGGGATTCCATGGCCGGAAAAACAAATCAGCGAAAAAAAGCCGCCCGAACAACGCGTTCGGCCAAGGCTGTCAAGAAAAAAAGTCAAAACAGCCGAGAAATCGGCGGCATCTTATGTATTGTGTTTGCATTATTCGGCATGCTATGCTGGGTAAATACGGATGCAATTTTAATTGGACCGTGCAGCAGAGGAATTGCCGGCTTAGTCGGTCAGATCGGTCGCTACATATTGCCGTTAGCTCTGATTTATATTGCCGTTGTTTTGTTTAAAAGCAAGAATAAACCGGTTGTTTTAAAGATTATCTGCATCAGTTCGTTTGTGCTGACGTTATCTGCATTGGTGCACTTGTTTATGGAAGTTTTTTCCGGAGAAGATATCAAGCTGAGCCTGAAGCTGTTCAGCGACGGCTACGCCTGGCAGGGCGGCGGCTTGATTCCCGGAACCATTGCCGAGCTTCTGGAAGCCGCTATTATGAAGGGCGGCGCAATCATCGTTTTGCTGTTGCTGCTTGCGCTTGAAGCGCTGGGCAGCGTTGGGATAACGGTAAACAGCCTGATTACCGCAATTAAAAACCGTCCCCGTCTGCCGAACGATGAGGAGGAGGACGACGAAGAAGAGCTCGATCCTGCGGAACGGATTGTCAATCATGTTCAAAACAGACGCATTGAGCGCTATGAGCGAAAACATTCCGTCTCGGATATTGACATTCCCGTGGACGATCCTCCTGCATTGGCAGGCGCAAAAAATGCGCCTGTATCTTCCAAAAAGAACGCCGGCAATCGTCCGATTTCGCCGGACGCATTTTTAGAAAAACAACGTTCCGAGAAAGAGCTTTCCCGAATCAATGCCGATGAAAAGCAGGTTACAATTGACGAGATTGAACTGCATGAACCGCAAGAGCCTGTTCAAAGGATCGCTGAAAACCCGCTTTCAGCAGAAGAACCCGCGCCGTGTGAGGAAGCGGTTATGCAGGAGCTTCCCGAAATAAAGCCCTCAGCCGAACCGGACAAAATCAAAAAGGGTGAGGCGGCGGCTGAGGCGGCCGCGATTGAAGATGAAATAGAAAAGAAAGCGGAGAATTCTGCTCCCGAGTATGTTTTTCCGTCCGTGTCGCTGCTTCAGCTTCAGCGCCACGGCGTGATTGACGCAACCGCAGAAATGCGCGAAAACTCCCAGCGTCTTGCAGATACGCTGAAAAGCTTCGGCATTGAGCCGCACATTGTCAATGTTATCCGCGGACCTGCGATTACCCGATATGAGATTGAGCTGGATCGCGGTGTGAAGCTCTCTAAAATCACAAACCTTGCCGATGATATCGCGCTTTCTCTGGGTGCGACAGGCGTTCGAATTTCCGCAATTCCCGACAAAATATCCGTTGTCGGCATTGAAGTCCCGAATAAGTCCGTCAACACCGTTTATGCTCGCGAGGTCATTGACTCTCCGGCTTTCCGCAACAGTAAGTCCAAAATCTCTTTTGCCGTCGGTAAGGATATCAGCGGCAACTGTATTGTGGGCGATATTTCCAAACTGCCGCATATGCTGATTGCAGGTACGACCGGCTCAGGCAAATCCGTCTGTATGAACACGCTGATTCTTTCGCTCCTGTATAAAGCAAGACCGGAGGAAGTAAAGCTGATTATGGTCGATCCGAAAATGGTCGAGCTTGGTGTGTATAACGGGATTCCGCACCTGCTGATCCCGGTTGTGACGGATCCGAAAAAAGCGGCCGGTGCGCTGCAATGGACGGTAACGGAAATGATGCGCCGCTACCGCCTGATGTCGGAGGAGGGTGTCCGCGATCTGGAATCGTATAACAAAGCGATTGTGAATGATCCGGATCAACAGCCCATGCCGCAGATTGTAGTTGTGATCGATGAGCTGGCGGATCTGATGCTGGTTGCGGCAAAGGAAGTGGAAGAGTCCATTTGCCGCATTGCACAGATGGGTCGTGCTTCCGGTATTCATCTTGTGATTGCCACGCAGCGTCCGTCCGCAGACGTTATCACCGGCCTGATGAAGGCCAATATTCCGTCCAGAATCGCATTTGCCGTTTCCTCCGCAATGGAATCGCGCATTATTCTGGATACGCAGGGCGCGGAAAAGCTGGTCGGAAAGGGCGATATGCTCTTTGCGCCGCTCGGTCAGGGAAAACCCAAGCGTGTTCAGGGCTGCTTTATTACAGACGAGGAAGTGCAGGCGGTTGTAAACGCCATCAAAGCAAAATCCGAAAGCAATTATTCCTCGGATGTGATGGAGCAGATCGAAAAGCGAGCGGAGCAAAGCGGCAAGGGATCCTCCGACGGTGATAAAGGTTCGGCTGCCTCTGCAGACGGCGATGAGCTGCTGCCTGCCGCGGTTGAGGTGATTCTTGAAACGGGACAGGCATCGGTATCCATGCTTCAGCGCAGACTGAAGCTGGGCTATGCCCGCGCTGCCCGAATTGTGGACGAAATGGAAGAACGGGGCATTGTCGGCCCGTTTGAAGGCGCGAAGCCGCGTCAGCTTTTGGTGACCCGTGAGCAATGGGATCAAATGCAAAACGGCACCTATGAGCCTGATTCGCCCGTAGAGGAGGAAATTCCCTAACCCCTTCTATTTCGAAAGTGCCGCAAAAACGCGGCGTTTCATACCGTAATAAACAGACCGTATCTGTTGGCATTTTTAGTATGCCGTGACAGGTGCGGTTTGTTTTGGGCTCTATGTCAATAGTTGGGGTAGAGATAAAAAAGAAATAATCGCAAGTCGTGT
>JAEDKB010000183.1 GCA_016296045.1 Oscillospiraceae bacterium | reverse complement strand
CGTTCCTCAGAATGACAAAGGGAGAGAGCATTACGATATTTTGACAGTTTGGACCTTTATCGACAGTCTGACTGCCGCAAAACATCCGTTTTGCGGCAGTTATTTTTTATTCTTTATGCTCTTCCCTTCGGGCGGCCGCCGGTCGTGATGCCGAAGCGCTTGCGGACGGCTTCCAGCTCCGTTAGCTGTGCCTCGGTCAGAAGCCGCACCTGCCCCAGAGCGCGCATATGTTCATACATAATAATGGTATGCTCCAGACATTCCGTGCGGAACAAGGCCTGCGTGACATCCGCGCCCCAGGTCACCGCGCCGTGATGCTCCAAAAAGCAGCCGTTGAATTCCTCGCAATAGCTTGCGGCGTTTTCCGCCAGCTTTTTTGAGCCGGTTACGGCGTAGGGCGCACAGGGAATCACGCCGAGCTGCACCGCGGTTTCCAGAGAGACGGCCATATCAAAATCGCGTCCCTGCGTGGCAAAGGCGGTAGCGGCCGGACTGTGGGCATGAACGACACCGCCAAGCTCCGGATTTTTCCGATAGATGGCAAGATGCATGGCGATTTCGCTGGACACCTTTCGGCTGCCCTCAAGAATTTCGCCCTCCGGTGTCAGACGCACCAGCATATCCTCCGTCATAAAGCCCTTGGAAACACCGGTGGGTGTTGCCCAGATTGTGCCGTCCTCCATTCGTGCGGAGATGTTGCCGTCGTTGGCGGCGACAAACGCACGCTGATAAAGGCGGCGGCCTGCTTCTAAAATATCCGCCTTCGCTTCCTGATGAGAGGTATAGCTCACTTGTTCATCGCCTCCGGAAACAGCTTGGCAAAATTCTCCGCAAACGGCGGACGGACAATGCCGCGTTCGGTGACGATACCGGCAAGCAGGGTATGGTCGGTCACGTCAAAGGCGGGGTTATAGCATTGAACCTCCGGCAGCGCCATGGACTTTGCATAGTGCAGCGTCTTGATCTCCTCGGGATTTCGCTCCTCAATGGGGATATGATCTCCGTCGGGACAGTCAAAGTCGATCGTTGTGGACGGGCCGAGAGAATAGACGGGTATGCCGTAATAATGTGCAAGCACCGCCAGTCCGGACGAGCCGATCTTATTGGCAACGTCGCCGTTTCTTGCGATGCGGTCGCAGCCGAAGAACACCGCCTGCACCTTGCCCTGCTTCATCACAATATTTGCCATGTTGTCGCAGATGAGCGTACAGTCTACACCGGCCTTGGTCAGCTCATAGCTGGTCAGTCGGGCGCCTTGCAGCAGCGGACGGGTCTCATCCACCCAGACGTGGATGTGCATTCCCTTTTCCTTGGCAAGATAGAACGGTCCCTGCGCGGTGCCGTAGCGCGAGGTCGCAAGCGGGCCTGCGTTGCAGTGCGTGATGACGTTGTCGCCGTCCTTGAGCAGAGACAGCCCGTATTCGGAGATTTTGCGGCACATCGCCATATCTTCCTCGTGGATCGCCTTTGCCTCCGCAATGAGCGCGGCAAGCAGAGCCTCACGCGGCTCGTTGCGATGCGCCAGCACCACGCCGTCCATGCGTTTGAGCATACAGCCCAGATTGACTGCCGTCGGACGGGAGCTGTTGAGATACTCGGACAGACGGGAATATTCCCGATAGAAGCCGTCAAAGTCCGGTTCGGGGGTCGCCTTTGCCAGCACCGCCATCGCATAGGCGGCAAAAATGCCGATGCAGGGAGCGCCCCGCACACGCAGAGAGAAAATCGCCTCCCACATCGATTCCGCCGTGGTCAGCGTCAGATATTTCGTTTCATTGGGCAGGAGCGTCTGATCCAGAACCACAACGCTCCGCTCATCGTCACCCAGACGGACATTGACCGCATGGGTGACCGCCTCTACGCTCATCGCTTACAGCGCCTCGCCGATGGCGATGATGCTCTCCTTCACAAGCTGACGGAAGAAGGGAGCAACGCGGTTGGCGGTGTCGAAAACCTCCTGATGGCTCAGCGCAACCGGAGAGATGCCGGCTGCCAGATTGGTGATGCAGGAGATGCCGCACACGCGCATACCGGCATGGCAGGCAGCAGCAGCCTCGCAGGCAGTGGACATACCGACGCTGTCCGCGCCCATCATGCCGAGCATTTTGATTTCCGCCGGAGTTTCATAGGTCGGGCCGGTGAGCTGGCAGTAAACGCCCTCCTGCACACCGATGTCCAGACGCTTTGCGGTGTCCTTGATGGTCTGGCAAAGCTCGGGATCGTAGCAATGGCTCATGTCGGGGAAACGCGGACCCAGCTCTTCGATGTTCGCACCGATCAGGGGGTTCGGGAAGAAGCTCATGATATGATCGCGGATAATCATGAAATCACCGACATGGAAGCTTTTGTTGATGCCGCCGGCGGCGTTGGTCACGAAGAGAACCTTCGCGCCCATCAGACGCATCAGACGGGTGGGCAGCAGAACGTCCTGCATGGAGTAGCCTTCATAGTAGTGGACGCGGCCCTGCATGATGACGACCTTGACCTTGCCGAAATAGCCGAATACGAAACGTCCCTTATGTCCTGCAACGGTGGAGACGGGGAAGCCTTCGATTTCGTGATAGTCCACGGTGGCAACCGCTTCGATCTCATCGGCAAGCGCGCCGAGACCGGAGCCGAGGATCAGTGCGACATCGGGAACAAAATCGGTTTTTTCGCGTACGCACGCGAGACAGCGCTGAAGCTTTTCGTAGGGTGTCATAATGGGATTCCTCCTATTGATTATTTTTCAGTATTTTCAGAGCGTTTCGGAATTCCTCCGGAAGCTCACAGGAAACGGTGATTTCCTCCCCCGTGCGCGGGTGCACAAAGGTGAGTTCTCGGGCGTGCAGGCACTGACCGGTCAAGCCCAGCTCCGGCTTCTTCACGCCGTAAATCGGATCGCCCGCAATCGGATGGTTGATATACGCCATGTGGACGCGGATCTGGTGCGTCCGTCCGGTCTCCAAGCGGCAGCGCAGGTGCGTATACTGCCCGTAACGCTCCACAACCTCCCAATGCGTCACGGCATTTCGGCTGTTTTTTTCTGTGACGGCCATGCGCTTGCGGTCTGTCGGATGCCGCCCGATCGGCGCGTCCACAACGCCGGAATCGGCCTTAAAACCGCCGCGCACGATACATTCATAGGTGCGGCGAAGAGAGTGATCCTGAAGCTGCGCGGCAAGAGACTGATGGGCAAAGTCATTTTTTGCCACGATCAGAAGTCCGCTGGTATCCATATCGATGCGGTGGACGATGCCGGGACGCTTTTCGCCGTTGATGCCCGAAAGACTGTCGCCGCAATGATGCAGCAGCGCGTTGACCAGCGTTCCGTCGGCATGACCCGCCGCCGGATGAACGACCAGCCCCTTGGGCTTGTTGACGACCAGAACATCCTCGTCTTCAAACACCACGTCGAGCGGAATGTCCTGCGCCTCGATCGGCACCTGACGCACCTCGGGCAGCGTCAGTTCGTAGCACGCCCCGCCGAAAGTCTTTGCATTTTTCTTTACCGGCATGCCGTTACAGGTGACCGCATTGTGCTCCAGAAGCCGCGCAACGGCGCTTCTGGTCAGCTCGGGCAGCCTCCGCGCAAGAAATACATCCACGCGCTCGCCGCTGTTTTCCGCAACCACCTGCATGTGCACACCTCCTATTTCTTATTAGTATATCATGTTTTTATCCACCCGTCAAAGAAAAAGTACTCTGCGCGGAAAATTCCGCCAAGTCCATTCTATAAAAGTAAAATATTCTGTTGACAGCA
>JAEDKB010000013.1 GCA_016296045.1 Oscillospiraceae bacterium | reverse complement strand
GCACAAAAGATCGTTGCAAGACCCGATGTGCGGCGGTATTATCAGCTTGGAAACAAATTGAACGGTTATTTCTATTGATTGTTTATTGTCTGTATAAAACGATTTTTGGATTTGTTTTATTTGAAAAACACGCCGGATTTGGAATTTTTCCCAAATCCGGCGATTTTTTTAAGAATATAGTATTGACTGCATAAAAAAAGTGTGTTAGAATAGTACTCCATACTGCGGAAATATGGCTAAAGTACCAATTCTTACCCACTATCAGCATTATAGCACAGGCTTCCGCAGGACGCAAGAGGCAATTTGAACAAACTTCCAACTGCCCCGGGCGTATCGCGAATACATGAACAACACACCCCAATGAGATCAGAAAGGCTGTGATGACCCATATGCAAATCAAGGACGTGAAGTTCGGAAAGACTGAGCGTAAGAGCTACGCCAAGTATCAGGAAATCCTGAAAATGCCGAACCTTCTGAAAATTCAGAAGGATTCGTATAACTGGTTCCTGAACGAAGGCCTGCGCGAAGTATTTCACGATGTCGCGGCGATTACCGACTACACCGGTAATCTCGAACTGTCCTTCCTCGACTACTCTCTCGATGAAAAGCCCAAGTATACCGTCGAAGAGTGCAAGGAACGTGACGCTACCTACGCAAAGCCCATCAAGGTCCGTGTCCGCCTGCTCAACAAGCAGACCGGCGAAATCAAGGATCAGGAAATTTTTATGGGCGACTTCCCGCTCATGACCAACGGCGGCACCTTCGTAATCAACGGCGCAGAACGCGTGATTGTTTCTCAGATCGTCCGCAGCCCCGGTATGTACTACGGCGACAATGTGGACAAGGCCGACCAGCACACCTATACCGCAACGGTCATTCCGTACCGCGGCGCATGGCTGGAGTATGAGACCGACCTGCAAAACTGCTTCTATGTCCGCATTGATAAGAACCGCAAGCTGCCGATTACCTGCCTGATCCGTGCGCTCGGCGTTGAAACCGACGCGCAGATCGTTGAGCTGTTCGGCGAGGACGAGCGTATTAAGGCAACGATGGAGAAGGATCCCTGCAAGACCCGCGAGGACAGCCTGCTTGAGATCTACCGCCGCCTGCGTCCGGGCGAACCGCCCACAGTAGACAGCGCGGCAGCCTATCTGGAAGCACTGTTTTTCGATCCGCGCCGCTATGATGTTTCCAAGGTCGGACGCTATAAGTTCAACAAGAAAATGGACATCTGGAGCCGCCTGAACGGTCAGGAGCTTGCAGAACCGATCGCCGATCCGCGCACCGGTGAGATTCTTGCAATGCCCGGCGAAGTAATCAGCCGCGCAAAGGCAAAAGAGCTTTCGGCACGCGGTGTCTGCGAGGCCGTTATCAAGGCCGGCGACTCCACGCTGAAGATGTTCTCCAACTTTATGGTCGACATGAAGAGCTTTGTCGACTTTGATCCGGCACAGTACGGCATCAAGGAAAAGGTTTGCCGCAAGGTGCTCTTTGAGATGCTTGATACCGTCGCGGCAGACGGCTGGGAAGAGGCAATCGAGGAACGCCGCGATGATCTGATTCCGAAGCATATCACCAGAGACGATATTCTTGCCTCCATCAACTACCTCAACTGCGTGGCATGCGGAGTCGGTACGACAGATGACATCGACCATCTGGGCAATCGCCGCCTGCGCTGTGTGGGCGAGCTGCTGCAAAATCAGTTCCGTGTCGGCTTTACCCGTTTAGAGCGAGTGATTCGTGAGCGCATGACGGTTCAGGATCTGGAGACGGTTACGCCGCAGAGCCTGATTAACATTCGACCGGTCACAGCGGTGATCAAAGAATTCTTCGGTTCCTCCCCGCTGTCGCAGTTCATGGATCAGAACAACCCGCTTGCCGAACTGACGCACAAGCGCCGTCTTTCCGCACTCGGCCCCGGCGGTCTGAGCAGAGAGCGCGCTTCCTTCGACGTTCGAGACGTTCACTACAGCCACTATGGCCGTATGTGCCCGATTGAGACGCCGGAAGGTCCGAACATCGGTTTGATCAACTATCTGTCCAGCTTTGCACAGATCAATGAGTACGGCTTTATCGAAGCACCTTATCGCAAGGTTGAGAAGATTTATGACGAAAACGGCAAGTATATCGGCTCCCGTCTGACGGATGAGATTGAATATATGGCCGCGGATCAGGAAGACGATTACTACGTTGCACAGGCAAAAGAGCCGGTCGATGAAAACGGTATGCTGATCAATTCCCGCATTACCTGCCGTCACCGCGACGAGATCATCGCTGTTGACCGCGAGGTCATCGACTATCTCGATGTCTCTCCGAAGATGATGACCTCCATCGCAACCGCGTTTATTCCGTTCCTGCAGAACGACGACGCGAACCGTGCTCTGATGGGCGCAAACATGCAGAGACAGGCTGTGCCTCTGATGGTCACCGAGGCACCGATCGTTGCCACGGGCATTGAGCAAAAGTGCGCGGTGGACTCCGAAGTTTGTCTCAAGGCGGAACGTGACGGTACGGTCACCCGTGTTTCTGCAAATGTCATTACCATTCGCTACGACGACGGCGAAGTGAAGGATTATTTCCTGACAAAATTTGCTCGTTCCAATCAGGGCACCTGTGTCAATCAGCGCCCGATTGTGGAGGTCGGCGAACGTGTCAGCTTCGATCAGGTGATTGCAGACGGCCCGGCCTGCGCACAGGGCGAAATCGCACTGGGCAAGAACGTGCTGATCGGCTTTGTCACCTGGGAAGGCTATAACTACGAAGACGCAATCCTTCTGAACGAGCGTCTTGTCAAGGAAGATGTCTTTACCTCCATTCATATTGAGGAGTACGAGACAGAAGCCCGCGATACCAAGCTCGGACCGGAAGAAATTACCCGTGATATTCCCAATGTCGGTGAAGACACGCTGAAGGATCTTGATGAAGATGGCATCATCCGCATCGGTGCCGAGGTAAAATCCGGCGATTATCTGGTCGGCAAGGTCACGCCCAAGGGCGAAACCGAGCTGACGGCGGAAGAACGTCTGCTGCGTGCGATCTTCGGCGAGAAGGCACGCGAGGTCCGCGATACCTCCTTGAAGGTGCCGCATGGCGAGGCAGGCATCATTGTCGATGTCAAAATCTTTACCCGTCAGAACGGCGACGAGCTGTCTCCGGGTGTCAATAAGGTTGTCCGCGTCTATATTGCACAGAAACGTAAGATTTCTGTCGGCGATAAGATGGCAGGCCGCCACGGCAACAAGGGCGTTGTTTCCCGTATCCTGCCGGAAGAGGATATGCCGTTCCTGCCGGATGGCACGCCGCTGGATATCGTTCTGAATCCTCTGGGCGTTCCGTCCCGTATGAACATCGGACAGGTTCTCGAAGTGCATCTCGGCTATGCCGCACACGCGCTTGGCTGGAAGGTTGCCACCCCGATTTTTGACGGCGCGAACGAGAAGGACATCCGCGAGACCTTACAGTTGGCAGGTCTGCGCGAAGACGGCAAGACCGTCCTTTATGACGGCCGTACCGGCGAACCGTTTGACAATCTTGTTACGGTTGGCTATCCGTACTTCCTCAAGCTGCATCATCTGGTCGATGATAAGATCCATGCCCGTTCCACCGGCCCGTACAGCCTTGTTACCCAGCAGCCTCTGGGCGGCAAAGCACAATTCGGCGGCCAGCGCTTCGGTGAAATGGAAGTCTGGGCGCTCGAAGCATACGGCGCAGCCTATACCCTGCAGGAAATCCTCACGGTCAAGTCCGACGACGTTACCGGTCGTGTCAAGACCTACGAGGCAATCGTCAAGGGTCATAATGTTCCGAAGCCCGGTGTTCCGGAGTCCTTCAAGGTTCTGGTCAAGGAGCTGCAATCTCTGTGCCTGAACGTTCAGGTTCTGGACGATCAGGGCAATGAGATCGAGCTGCGTGAGGACGAAGATGACGATCTGGTCTACACTGCGGGCGGCGAAACATTCGTTACCGATGAAAATGAAGTTCTTTCCTCCGGCTATGCCATTGATCCGGACAGCTTGGACAGCGATGTGTCCGCGCTTTCTCAGATCATCGGCCTCGGCGGGGATGACGATGAAGAGGCTTTCGATACGGAAGCCGACGACGAAGAGTAAAGGAGGAGCAATACGATGAATAAAACATTCAGTGCAATCAAGATCGGCATTGCTTCGCCGGAAATGATTCGTGACTGGTCCTACGGTGAGGTCAAAAAGCCGGAGACCATTAACTACCGCACTTTAAAGCCGGAACGTGACGGCCTTTTCTGCGAGAAAATTTTCGGGCCGACCAAGGACTGGGAATGCCATTGCGGAAAGTATAAAAAGATTCGCTTCAAGGGTAAGATCTGCGACCGCTGCGGCGTCGAGGTCACAAAGAGCAAGGTTCGCCGTGAGCGCATGGGTCATATCGAGCTTGCCGCTCCGTGCAGCCATATCTGGTATTTCAAGGGCATCCCGTCCCGTATGGGTCTGCTTCTGGATATCAGCCCCCGTATTCTGGAAAAGGTTCTTTATTTTGCCAGCTATATCGTTACCGATCCGGGAGACGCTCCGCTGAGCAAGTGCCAGATTCTGAGCGAAAAAGAATACCGCGATATGCGCGAAAAATATGAGGACGATTTTGATGCCGGCATGGGTGCCGAAGCCGTTAAGAAGCTGCTTGCCGACATTGATCTGGAAGCACTTTCCGAGCAGCTGCGCAATGAGCTCAAGGGTGCCAACGGTCAGAAGAAGCTGCGCATCATCAAGCGTCTGGAGGTTGTTGAGGCGTTCCGTCAGTCCGGCAACAAGCCGGAGTGGATGATTATGGACGTTCTGCCTGTCATTCCGCCCGAAATTCGTCCGATGGTTCAGCTCGACGGCGGCCGCTTTGCAACAAGCGACCTCAACGACCTGTATCGCCGCGTAATCAACCGCAACAACCGCCTGAAGAGACTCATTCAGCTCAACGCGCCGGATATCATTATCCGCAATGAAAAGCGTATGCTTCAGGAAGCGGTAGATGCTCTGATCGACAACGGACGCCGCGGCCGTGCCGTTACGGGTGCAAATAACCGTGCGCTCAAGTCCCTGTCCGATATGCTCAAGGGCAAGCAGGGTCGTTTCCGTCAGAACCTTCTGGGTAAGCGTGTTGACTATTCCGGCCGTTCCGTTATCGTTGTCGGTCCGGAGCTGAAGCTTTACCAGTGCGGCGTTCCGAAGGAAATGGCAATCGAGCTGTTCCGCCCGTTTGTTATGAAAAAGCTCGTCGAGGATGGCGTTGCCAACAATATCAAGAGCGCAAAGAAGAAGATCGACAAGGGCGAGCCCGAAGTATGGGATGCACTGGAAGAGATCATCAAGGATCGTCCGGTCATGCTCAACCGTGCACCGACGCTGCACAGACTCGGCATTCAGGCCTTTGAGCCGGTGCTGGTCGAAGGACGTGCGCTGAAGCTGCATCCGCTCTGCTGTACCGCGTTCAACGCGGACTTCGACGGCGACCAGATGGCAATTCACGTTCCGCTGTCGGCGGAGGCACAGGCAGAAGCCCGTATGCTGATGCTCTCTGCGAACAACCTCCTCCGTCCGCAGGACGGCAAGCCCGTCACCGTTCCCACCCAGGATATGATCCTCGGCACCTATTATCTGACGTATGTCCGTTTGGGCAAGAATGAAAAGGGTGCGGAAGAGGTCTTTGTCACCGACAAGGGCGATTTTGATCTGCCGGAAGGACAGTTGGTTGACGGCGACCTGGTCGAAGCCGCTTTGGATGAAGCGGAGCGTCAGCATAAGAAAGCTCCGCAGTTTATGGCAAAACATGCTTATTCCAGCGTGGAAGAGGCAATTACCGCTTATGCCAGCGGCGCTATCGGACTGCATGCGCCGATCCGTGTCCGCTACGGCAAAGAGATCAACGGTGAAATGCAGTACCGCATCATCAATGCTACGGTCGGACGCCTGATCTTCAACGAGCCGATCCCGCAGGATCTCGGCTTTGTAGATCGCAGCAAACCCGAAAATGCATTTGATCTGGAAATCAGCTTCCTGGTCGGCAAGAAAAAGCTGGGCGTGATTATCGACAAGTGTATTCGCAAGCATGGCTTTACCATTGCAACCGAAATGCTTGACCGTGTTAAGGCGCTGGGCTATAAGTATTCCACCAAGGGCGCTATCACCGTTTCTATCGCGGATATGGCGATTCCTGAAAAGAAATACGCTCTGGTTGCCGAGGCGGAAGAAGAGGCAGTTCTGATTGACCGCAAGTATAAGCGCGGCTTTATCACCAACGAAGAACGTTACCGCCTGGTTGTCCGCCAGTGGGAGCAGACGATTAAGGATGTTACCGGCGCTTTGCAGGAAAACCTCGATCGCTTCAACCCCATCTATATGATGGCAGACTCCGGCGCTCGCGGCAGCATGAACCAGATCCGTCAGCTTGCCGGTATGCGTGGCCTGATGGCAGATACCAACGGCCGTACCATCGAAATCCCGATCAAGGCAAACTTCCGTGAAGGTCTGTCCGTTCTTGAGTATTTCATCTCTTCCAGAGGCGCTCGTAAGGGCTTGACGGATACCGCTCTGCGTACCGCGGACTCCGGTTATCTGACTCGCCGTCTGGTCGATGTTTCTCAGGAAGTCATCATTCGTGAGCATGATTGCGGCACAAAGCACGGCATCAATCTTTCCGAGGTTGTTGAAAAGGGACAGGTAATCGAAACCTTCGCTGCCCGTATCCACGGCAGATTCCCGGTCGATGATATTCTGGATCCGGAAACCGGCGAGGTTCTCATCCCCAACACGCGGATGATGATGGAGGACGATGCCAAGATGCTCGAGGCACACGGCATCCACAATGTCTATGCGCGTACGGTTCTCGGCTGCCGCGCACGCAGCGGTGTCTGCGCGAAGTGCTATGGCATGAACCTTGCAACCTCTGAATTGGTCAATCTGGGCGAAGCTGTCGGCATCATTGCTGCACAGTCCATCGGTGAGCCCGGTACGCAGCTGACGATGCGTACCTTCCATACCGGTGGTGTTGCAGGTGACGATATCACACAGGGTCTTCCCCGAGTGGAGGAACTGTTTGAAGCCCGTAAGCCGAAGAAAATGGCGATCATTTCTGAGATCAACGGCGTTGCCGCAGTGGATGACAGCCACCGCAGTGCGCTGCGTGATATCACCATTACTGCCGATGACGGCGAAGTAAAGCTCTATCAGGTTCCGTATTCCGTTGGACTGAAGGTCGAAAACGGTATGCGAATCAAGAAGGGCGAGCCCATCACCGACGGCGCGCTGAACCCGCATGATGTGCTCCGTATTTCCGGCGTTGAGGCTGTTCAGAACTATCTGACACAGGGCGTTCTGGCGGTTTACCGTCAGCAGGGCGTTGACATCAACGATAAGCACATTGAAGTGATCATCCGCCAGATGATGCGTAAGGTTCGTGTGGAGGATCCCGGCGATACCGATCTGCTCAGCGGCACGGTCATTGATGTTTACGAATTTGATGATGCCAATGAGAAAATTCAGGCTCGTATCGATGCAGGTGAAACCGATTTGCGCCTTGCAACGGATACACTGATGCTGATGGGCATTACCAAGGCTTCTCTGGCAACGGAGTCCTTCCTGTCTGCTGCTTCCTTCCAGGAGACCACCAAGGTTCTGACGGAAGCCGCAATTAAGGGCAAGGTAGACCACCTGGTCGGCTTGAAGGAGAATGTCATCATCGGTAAGCTGATTCCGGCAGGCTCCGGACTGGATATCTACCGTGACTATACGGCAAGCCAGTGGCCGGAATCCGAGATCACACAGGATATGATCGACAACGAGCAAAAATAATAACGAACGATACAAAAGCTCCTCAGAGTTCACACTCTGAGGAGCTTTTTGTATGGAGAAAACCAAAGACTTGGCTGAAAGAAGGATCCTTGGTAAAACGGGGCCTTTCTTGAAAACTGATATGAAAAATAACGAACATATGTTTTAAAAATTGTATTTTCGGAAGGAAAATACCGGTTTTTACAGAAAAACCCATTCGCAGATGTAAAAAAATGATTGCTTTTTTAGCTCTAGGATAGTATACTAAGTTTGAAGTGGAGCAAAATGGAGCAGAAAAGAAGAAAATGGAGCGAGGTGACGGGAATGTACGGAAAATATCAACACACGCTGGACGCAAAGGGAAGACTGTTCGTTCCCTCAAAGCTCAAGGAGGAGCTGGGCACCGCGTTCTATATTGCCAAAGCACCGGATGCCTGCCTGACGGTCTATCCGGAAGCGGAATGGCAAAAGGTACTCGATCATTGCAATGAGCTGCCTGCCTCAAAGGCGCGGGCCATGCGTTTCTTCTTTGCCAATGTTGCAAAATGCGAACCAGACAAGCAGGGACGCTTCCTGCTGCCGGAGTCGTTCCGCGAATATGCCGGCATTGATCAAGAGGTCGTTTTTCTCGGACAGGCAGGCCGTGCGGAGATCTGGTCGGCAGAGCGTTATGCGGCGGAGGAAGCAAAATATCTAACGCCGGAGGCGATTGCCGAGGTTATGGAAGAGTTGGGTTTCTGATGGAATTTGCACATAAGTCTGTTCTCCTGAACGAGTGCATGGAAGCACTTGCAATCAAGCCGGAGGGCATTTATCTGGATGGAACGCTCGGTGGAGCGGGACATTCCTTTGAGATCGTGAAACGACTGACAACCGGCAGTCTGATTGGCGTGGATCGTGATCCGGCAGCGTTGGAGGCAGCCGCGAAAAGGCTTGCTCCCTACATGAACCATGTCACTATGGTACACTCCAATTTTTGCGAATTGGACAGAATATTAGACGATTTAGGCATAGCGGCCGTAGACGGAATGTTATTTGATCTCGGCGTATCCTCTCCGCAGTTGGACGATGCGCAGCGCGGTTTTTCCTATATGGCGGATGCGCCGCTCGATATGCGGATGAATCGGGAGGACGCGCTGACGGCCTTTGAGATTGTAAATACCTGGCCAAAGGAAGAGCTTCGCAGAATCCTGTATGATTACGGCGAGGAACGCTACGCACCGCAGATCTCGGCCGGAATCGTTCGGGCGCGCGAAAAAGCGCCGATTCAAACGACGCTTGCGCTGGTCGAGGTAATCAAAAGCTCCATGCCGCCGCAGGCATTGCGCGAAAAACAGCACCCGGCAAAACGGAGCTTTCAGGCAATTCGTATTGCCGTCAATGACGAGCTGAATTCTGTCAGCAAGCTGATGAGAACCGCGTTTTCCCGCCTGAAGCCGGGCGGACGACTGGCAGTCATTACGTTCCATTCTTTGGAGGATCGCATCGTAAAAAGCGAAATGTTGCAGGCGGCGAAGGGCTGTACCTGCCCGCCGGAATTTCCGGTCTGCGTCTGCGGCAAAAAGCCGCTGGTTCAGATCATTACCAGAAAGCCGATCCTATCGGGAGAAGAGGAACTGGAAGAAAATCCGCGTGCCAGAAGCGCCAAGCTGCGGGTTGCGGAAAAGCTTTGAGCCTGAATCGGCAAACGGAGGAACGATGATAAACGGAAAGGAGCGCTCGGATGATGAAATATCGTGCAAACGGCTCAGCGGCCTATGATATTTATCGCACACGGGACAATGCGGCGCGTCCGCTGGAGCGTCCGAACCGTTTGCCTGACGCACCGCTGAAAAATGTCCCCGAAATGCGTGTGCGTACGAAGCTTTGGGTTTCCCCAACGCTGGTTCTGAGCGGCGTTTGCGCGCTTGTGCTGCTGTTCCTTGTGATTTTCAGCTATATGCGTCTGTATGAGGCGCAAAGCACGGTCAGCAACCTGAAAACGGAGCGTGAGGAGCTGCTGGAGGAGCAGGAACAGCTCCGTTCTCAGTATGAAAAAGCACTGGATCTGGAGGAAATAGAAACCCGTGCCCGAAAGATGGGTATGCACGAGCCGCTCACATCGCAGATCACCTATATTGAGGTTGACGCGGGTGACACGACGGAGATTTATTCCGAACCGGAAGAGCGAAATATTTTTGAGCAGATTTTTTACGCTTTTAAGGACACCCTTTCGGATGTTGTGGAATACTTCTCGTAGCCTACGACATATAGTTAACAAGCGAAGCATGGGCGGTGAAGTCAATAACCGCCCATGTTTTTGGACTTTTATTCGCGGAGGCCAGCATGAAGAAAAATGCCAGACAAAGGAGATCGCGTTCTGCCGTTCGGCAGCAGGGCGTGACGGATACCTATGTCCGAAAGGGCATACTGGCGCTTATGGTACTGCTTGGCGTAATTGCCTTTGCGGTACTGGCCGGAAGACTCGTGAAGCTGATGATTATTGACCATGATTATTATGAGTCAAAGGCAATCAGCAACCAAACTCGCAGCACCAGTGTTACCGCCTCACGCGGAACGATCTATGATCGGAATATGGATGTGCTTGCCGCGTCCAGCAGCGTAGAGAATATCTTTTTGGATCCGCTGGAGCTGGAACAAAACGATGTGGATGTGGACGCGCTTGCGCGGAATTTGGCACAGATTCTGGATCTGGAGGAAAGCTATATCAAAGAGCAGGCCGCTGACACCTCCATGCGCTACAAGGTGATCAAGCGCAAACAAAGTCAGGATGTCTGCGATCAGGTGCGCGAGTATATCAGCGAAAACAATATCATCGGCGTGCATTTGGAACCGGATTCTCTTCGCTATTATCCCAATCACGAAAGTGCGTCGCAGCTTCTGGGCTTCACAAATACGGAAAACAAAGGCTCTGAAGGCTTGGAGTCCTATTACAACAGCATTTTAGAGGGTACTGCCGGCGCTGTAATCACCACCAAGGGAAACAATGAGACAGAAATGCTCTATTCCTATGAAAAGTACTATGAAGCCAGCGACGGTGACAGTCTTGTGCTTACCATAGACCTGACGGTGCAGCGAGCGCTGGAAAAACAGCTCAATGATGCCATTGACCGCTATGATGTGCTAAACGGTGCGTTCGGAATCGTTATGGACGCACAGACCGGTGAGATTGTTGCCATGGCAACCATGGGCAACTACGATCCAAACCAATACCTGACGATTTATAATACCGCTGTGCAGGCAAAGCTCGATGAGCAGTATGCTGCGGCCATACAGCTTCCGGAGGGCAGCGAAGAACGGGAAAAAGCAATGGCGGAGTATAACGATGCCGTAGCGGAGGCGAGACTGAAGCAATGGCGAAATCGATGCGTTTCCGACGGCTATGAGCCCGGCTCGACGTTTAAGGTCATTACGCTGGCCTCTGCGATTGATTCCGGCGCTGTCACGTTGGAGGATACATTTTATTGCGCCGGCGTAGAAAAATTTGAAGGACGTTCTCAGCCGCTGGATTGCTGGCAGCATTCCGGACACGGCTCGGAAACAACTGCGCAGGCGTTGCAGAATTCCTGCAATATTGCCTTTGCGCGTATCGGTTTGAAGATGGGCGGCGATACGCTTTATGACTATTGCAGCGCGTTCGGGCTGATGGAGCGAACCGGAATCGACCTCCCGGGCGAGGCCAGCGGATTGTTTCATACAAAAGAACGGCTGGCCGATAACGATTCCTATGGTACCAGCTATCTGATTGCTACCTCATTCGGTCAGACGGTCAAGCCGACACCCATTGAGCTTGTTCGGGCAATTTCGGCGGTGGTTAACGGCGGATACCTGTTGCAGCCTTATGTGGTATCCGAGGTGCTGGATGCCGACGGAAATGTTGTAAAGCAAAACGGGAGAACCGTGATCCGTCAGGTCATTTCTGAGGAAACCTCCGCAACCATGTGCCAGCTTTTGGAGTCGGTCGTTACCGAGGGCACAGCCAAAAATGCAAAGGTTGTCGGTTTCCGTGTCGGCGGCAAGACCGGTACGGCCGAAAAGGTCGATCAGGTCGATGAAAACGGTCAGACGACAAATGATAAAATCGTTTCCTTTGTCGGAGTAGCGCCGATGAATGATCCGCGCTATGTGGTGCTGGTCGCGCTTGATACGCCGAATGCCGCCACGGGACAGTATATTTCCGGCGGCATGATGGCGGCTCCGACCTGTGCGGCGGTTTTTGAGGACATTCTTCCGTATCTCGGCATTGAACCGGAGTACGCACAGGAGGATATGAGCCGCGTCAACGTCATGATGCCGGATGTCATCGGACTGGATGAAGCAGCCGCGTCCAAGCTTCTGGCGGAAAGCTCCCTTTCCTACCGGCTGATCGGCGACGGAGCCAATGTCGTCAGCCAGATCCCGGCAGCGGGCAAGGAACTTCCGGGCAATTCGGTCGTCCTGTTATATACCGACAGCACGATGCCGACGGATAAGGTGGAAGTACCGAATCTGATGGGAATGACGGTTTCGGAGGCAACACAGACGCTATCGGAACTCGGCCTGTATCTTCAGGCGAAGGGCACCGATTCTACGGCATGGCATGTTGTGGTAACGGATCAGGATATTGAGGTGGGAACAAAAGTTTCCAGAGGTACCACCATAATGGTGATTTTTGCTGATACAACGGCAATGGACTAAGGAGATATTTATGAAATTACAAAAGCTGTTAGAGGGTATTTCGGTGCTGGAAAGCAATGCACCGATGGATATGGAGATCGAGGGCGTCAGTTATTCTTCTCGCTCAACAAAGCAGGGAGAGATGTTTGTCGCCGTCCCGGGCTTTGCAACGGACGGACATAAGTATATTCCCGATGCCATTGCGCATGGCGCAGGCGTAGTCCTGTGCGAGCGCGAAATGCCGCAGCAGGTGCCGTGGGTCAGGGTCGCTTCGGCAAGACAGGCATTGGCTCAGCTCGGTGCGAACTGGTATGCTCATCCCGCGGATTCTATGCAAATGATTGCGATTACCGGCACAAACGGAAAAACTTCGAGTACCTATCTGCTCAAATCCGTTCTGGAAAATGCGCTTGGAGCAAAGGTCGGACTGATCGGAACGATCTGCAACATGATCGGCGAGAAGGTGCTGGAAACCGAGCGTACAACGCCGGAAAGCTTTGAGCTTCAGGGCTTGCTTGCGCAGATGCGTGATGCCGGCTGTACCCATGTGGTTATGGAAGCGTCTTCTCATGCGCTGGCGCTGCACCGTGTCGGGCAGATACGCTATCAGGTCGGCGCGTTTACGAATTTGACGGAGGATCATCTGGATTTCCATAAAACTATGGAGGAATACCGAAAAGCAAAAGCGATTTTATTCCGCAACTGCGATAAAGGTGTTTTTGACATCGATGACCCCACGGCACCGAAAATGATTGACGATGCGACCTGCAGCGTATATACTGTAGGTGCTGCGCCCTCGGCGGATCTGCACGCGCAGAATGTTGTGCTTCGGTCGGATCACATTGAAATGGACGTTTGCGAGGGCAACAGCACGGCGCATATCCGTCTGGGAATTCCCGGACGCTTCACGGTCAGCAACGCATTGGTCGTGCTTGGAATCGCACGTCAGCTCGGAATTTCACTTTCTGACGCGGCAAAGGCGTTGGGAAAAGCAAAGGGCGTTAAGGGTCGTATTGAAGTTGTGCCGACGCCCGGAACGGACTATACGGTGCTCATTGACTATGCTCATACGCCGGACGGCTTGGAAAATGTGCTCCGCTCCGTGCGTGATTTCTGCAAGGGCAGGCTGATTGCGGTATTTGGCTGCGGCGGTGACCGGGATCGGAAGAAACGTCCGATTATGGGTGAGATCGGTGTGCGCTATGCGGATTTTGCGATCATTACGTCGGATAATCCCCGCACAGAGGATCCGATGGCGATTATTGAAGACATTCTGGTCGGAGTGAAAGGGACGAAAACGCCGTATCTGGTAGAGGAAAATCGCCGCAAAGCCATTCGCCTTGCCATGCAGCACGCCCAAAAGGACGATATCATCGTGCTTGCGGGCAAGGGACACGAGACCTACCAGATTCTCGGTACGGAAAAAACACATCTGGATGAGCGCGAGGAGGTAGCCTCGGCATTATGCGAAATGAAGCAATTACACTGAAGCAGGCGGCTGCATGGTGCGGCGGAAGCGTTGCACCGCAGTTTGAAGCCGTAGCCTTCAACGGAGCAAACTTTGATACAAGACGACTGCACAGGGGTGAGCTGTTTGTAGCCATCACCGGCGCAAGAGACGGACATGATTATGCAAAAAGCGCAGTTGAGTCCGGTGCGGCGGCGGTGCTTGCAAGCCGCCCTCTGGACGATCATATTCCCGCGATCTATGCGGAGGACACGGTTTCAGCGTTACAGGAAATAGCGAAAAACTACCGTCGGACGCTGCAAACCAAGGTTGTCGGCATTACCGGAAGCGTCGGTAAAACAACGACAAAGGAAATGATTGCCGCTGTTTTGCAAACGACTTATGCAACACAGAAGACAGCGGAAAATTTTAACAACGGTATCGGGCTGCCGATCACGGTTCTCGGTATCGATCCAACCTGCGAAGCGGCGGTGCTGGAAATGGGCATGAATCATTTCGGTGAAATATCGCTTCTGACATCGATTGCGCAGCCGGACATTGCGGTGATTACAAATGTCGGCAGAATGCACATTGAAAATCTTGGTTCCGAAGAGGGAATTCTTCGGGCAAAGCTCGAAATACTGGAAGGGCTGAAACCGAACGGAACGGCGATTTTTTGCGGAGATATTCCGCGCCTTTATGATGCGGCGGTAAGCCATCATGCGCTGACGTTCGGAAGGAAGGAACAAAATGATATTCGCGCTGTCGATGTTTTTATAGACAGCGACGGTGTCCGCTTTACCGCACTGGCGTTCGGGCAGGAAATTCCGATCCGCCTGCCTGTGCAGGGGGAGCATAATGTTCTGAATGCGCTTGCAGCGGTTGCCGTGGGACTTAAATGCGGCATCAGCGCAGAGCGTATTGCGGCCGGACTGGCTGATTTTAAAAACACCGGAATGCGGCAGCATTGCTATGACCTTGGCGAGCTTCATATCATTGAGGATTGCTATAATGCCGGTCCGGAGTCCATGCGTGCGGCGCTGAAGGTGCTTTCCGGCGCAAAGGGCAGAAAAATTGCCGTTCTGGGCGGGATGCTTGAGTTGGGCGACTATGCGGCCAAGGAACATTATGAAGTCGGACGGGAAAGCGCAAGGATTGCTGATTTGCTGTTTGCCTATGGGGCGAACAGTGAACAATATGTCCTCGGCGCCAAAGCTGCCGGTATGACGCAGGCATGGTGCTTTGAAAGCCATGAAGCGCTTGCCGAAGCATTAAAAAAGGCGCTGCAGCCGGAGGATACCCTGCTTGTAAAGGGCAGCCGCGGCATGAAAATGGAGCGGGTGCTCCGACTTTTACATACAGACGATGGGAGAATTCATCATGGATAACACATTGATTATGGTGCTGATTTCAATTCTCGGCGGTTTTGTTCTGGCGTTGGTTTTGGGCAAGTTCCTGATTCCCGCGCTGCGTGCGCTGAAAGCCGGACAATCCATCCGCGAGGTTGGACCGAAATGGCATAACGGTAAGGCCGGAACGCCGACGATGGGCGGCTTAATGTTCATTGCCGCCTCCGCCCTCTGCATTGTGACCGGCTGGATCGGTATGAAAAGCGGAGATTATAAGCATCTGCTCGTGCTTGCGCTTGCCGTGATGTTTGGCTTGATCGGCTTTTATGATGATTTTATCAAAGTGAAAAAACACCGCAATCTGGGACTGACCGGCTTTCAGAAGCTGCTGCTTCAGATTCTTGCCGCCGCGATTTTCCTGCTTGCCATGCATTTTACGGGAAATCTGAAATATGATCTTTATATCCCGTTTGTGAAAGAACCCGTGGCGCATGTGCCCGTTGTGCTCTATCTTGCCGTTGCGGTATTTGCCATTGTCGGCTGTGTCAACGCGGTGAATCTGACAGACGGAATTGACGGCCTGGCCTCCGGCGTAACGAGTCCGGTCATGCTGTTCTTTACAATCGTTTCCATGAGCCTCAAGCAGTCGGGCTTGGCGACCTTCCCGGCAGCCTTGCTGGGCGGTCTGTGCGGTTTTTTATGCTACAATTTCTATCCGGCAAAGATTTTTATGGGCGATACCGGCTCGCTGTTTTTGGGCGGTGCCGTGGTTGGCATGGCGTTTGCGCTGGATATGCCGCTGGTGCTGCTGCTGGTCGGTATGATTTACATTATCGAAACGCTTTCTGACATCCTGCAGGTTGGCTATTTTAAGCTGACGCATGGAAAGCGCATCTTTAAAATGGCTCCGATTCATCACCATTTTGAAATGTGCGGTTGGTCCGAAAAGAAAATTTGGGTCGTGTTCGTTTCTGTTACGCTCGTGATGTGTGTGATTGCATATTTGGGCGTTCGGATCTGGTTCTGATAGCTTCCGATTTTGCGGAGGGGAGGTGCGGCAGTGTTCGGGAAAAAGAAGCAAGCAAGCCAACTGACAGGCGCAAAAGATCGCGTGGCCGAAAATGACATCGGCGTTATGGATCTGCCGTATTTGCTCTTGACGCTGCTTCTTGTTGCAATCGGACTGATTATGCTCTTTTCCGCGAGCTTTGCCCGTGCCTATTACATTACAGGCAATTCGGCAAGCTACTTTACCAGTCAACTGATTTTTGCCGTTGCCGGCATTGCGGTGCTTTACGGCATGAGCCGCGTGCCCTATGACTGGTATCGCAGTATGTCGAAGATCATTTATTTTGTTACGGTCGGACTTCTGATCGCTGTCAAGTTCGTCGGCACCAACGTCAACGGCGCTACACGCTGGATCAACTTCGGCTTTGTGCAGTTTCAGCCTTCGGAAATAGCAAAGTTTTCTCTGATTGTATCGCTTTCCGTTATTATGACGCGCAATCAGGCCAATATCAAATCCTTCCGCGTGTTTGCCACCTGCGCGGTGGCAATGCTGCTCATTGCCGTGCTTTTAATCATAGAGCCGCATTTTTCCGCCACGATCATGATTGCGGCGCTGTGCTTCTGCATGATGGCAGTCGGCGGAACAAACTGGAAATTTCTCAGCATTGTTGCAGCGCTGGCTGCGGCGGCGCTGCTGTTCCTGCTGCTCAGCGGCGGCTATACCAGCGACCGTATTTCCGCATGGCGTGATCCGGAGGCGGATCCTCTGGACAACGGTCTTCAGATTCTTCAGTCGGAATATGCGATCGGCTCCGGCGGTCTGCTCGGCTTGGGCTTCGGAAAGGGCAGGCAAAAGTACTTGTATCTGCCGGAGGAGCATAACGACTACATTTTTGCGATTGTTTGCGAAGAACTCGGCTTTATCGGTGCGCTGGCAATTCTCATTTTGTTTGCGCTTTTGATTATCCGGGGCTACTGGATTGCCATGCATGCGCGGGATCGTTTTTCCATGCTGCTTGCGACCGGTTTGACAACGCTGCTTGCCATTCAGGTGATTTTGAATGTCGCGGTCGTATCGAATCTGATTCCGTCTACGGGTATTTCGCTGCCTTTCTTTTCTTCCGGCGGCACGGCGCTGATTATGCAGCTTGCCGAATGCGGCATTATGCTGAATATTTCGCGAAGTATTTCGCAAAGTCCCAAGTAAAGGAGCATATCCATGAAGGTCGTATTTACCTGCGGCGGTACAGGCGGTCATATCAATCCGGCGATTGCCGTGGCGAAGCTGCTGCGTGAACGCAAGCCTGAAACGGAAATATTGTTTGTCGGTGCGGATGACGGCATGGAGACGGATCTGGTTCCGCGTGAGGGCTTCCGAATCGAGACCGTTCGGATTTCCAATTACCTTCGCAGCCTGAAGCCGGCGGATATATGGCACAATATGAAGGCGGTCGTTATTATCCGGCAGGCGCTGCACCGTGCAAATCAGATTATCAGGGATTTTCAGCCCGATGTCATCCTCGGCACCGGCGGCTATGCAAGCTATCCGATGCTGCGGCAGGGTGTAAAAAACGGAATTCCTACCGCGCTTCACGAGGCAAACGCCGTGCCCGGACTTGCAACCAGACTGGTTTGCGATAAAGTGGATAAAATCCTTGTCAGCTTTGCCGAAAGCCGCAACGAATATAAGCATGCCGATCGTGTCATTCCGGTCGGAATGCCCGTGCGTGAAGAATTTGTTTTTACCAAGCGCGAGGATGCGCGAAAAGCGCTCGGACTGGGGGACGAACCGCTGATCGTTTCGGCATGGGGAAGTCTCGGTGCGCGGGAAATGAATAAGAAAATTGCACAGTTTATGAAACTGGAATGTGAAGAAAAACGGTATCGTCACATTCATGCGACCGGCTCCTTCGGCTGGCGCTGGATGCCGGAATATGTGCGCGAGCATGGCGTTGATCTGCGCGCAAATCCGCTTGTAACGATGCAGGAATATATCTATAATATGCCCACGGTGATGGCGGCGGCAGACTTGTTTATCAGCCGCGCCGGTGCCTCCACGCTCAATGAGATTGCGGCGGCAGGCACACCGTGCATCATTGTTCCGTCGCCCAATGTGACGAATAATCATCAGGAGAAAAATGCCAGAATCCTGGAGCAGCGCGGAGCGGCCGTGGTGATTCGGGAAAATGAATGTGACGGCGAGACGCTCTATCGGGCGGCAAAGGAGCTGCTGGAGGATAAAGAGCGTTGTGCAAAAATGCGGAGTGCGCTGCGTGAAATGGCAGTGATCGACTCCGCAGAACGGATCTATCAGATCATTATGCAACTGGCAAAATCACGCTGAGCGCCCATTTTGCATAGGATGGGGCAAATTTCCGATACGGAGGTTTGCCTATGGGGGCGTAT
>JAEDKB010000182.1 GCA_016296045.1 Oscillospiraceae bacterium | reverse complement strand
ATTCTGGTTTCCGACCAATGCAAACTTCATCTGGCATCCACCTCCGGCTGAATCTTCCCACATCAGCTCATAAACAAGAATCACGCGAGCCAATGAGGTATCCTTAACAAGCGTGATTACCTCATTGGAGATCGGCGGCAGGATGCGCTTAATGACCTGTAAGAGTGTCACGCGGAAAAATATCTGCGAATTGCTCATGCCAAGCACCTGTCCGGCTTCCTTCTGCCCACGGGGAATTCCCTCAATGCCGCCGCGGTAAATCTCTGAAAAGTAGCAGGCATAGTTCAGAATGAACGCGACCAACGCCGCAATCATCCGCCCGGTATCGCTGCCGCTCCAGATATTCCAGCCGAATAGCAGGCCGGGGCCATAGAAGATAATCAGTAATTGCAGCATCAAAGGCGAGCCGCGCACGATCCAGACAAAGCCGCGTGTCAACAGAGCGATTGGTTTGAAGCGGCTCATAGAACCAAAGGAAATGATGAGTCCGAGGGGCAACGCGCCCAGAAGCGTCAGGCTGAATAACTCAATGGATACACAAAAGCCGCGGTACAGCTCGCTCAGTACGGTTGTAACCATTGTAACTTACTGTGCAATCAGAGATTCCTGAACACCGTAAAGCTTTGCAATTTCAATCATCGTTCCGTCCGCATAGGATGCCTTCAGGAACTCATTGAGCTTTGCGGCAAGATCAGAGCCTTTACGGAATCCGACACCGTATTCTTCGCTGTTGAGCGCAACGGTATAAGTCAGGTTTGCATAGCTGGTTCCTTCGCCGATCATCGCGCCGGCCATCAGAAGGTCAATGACACAAGCGTCAGAAGTGCCTGCCGCAACCTCCATGAGAGCGTCTGCCTGAGATTCCGCTTCAATGTATTCGATTCCGAGCGCATCGAGCTGCTCGGCACCGGCACTGCCGGCCTCAACAACAAAGCTCAGGGAACGAATGCTTTCCGTATCCTGATACTGCTCTGCAACGTCACTGTTGACAACGACGACCTGTGCATTATTGCAATAAGCGTTCGAGGTTTCCATCGCATTCTTAACGCCGTCTGTCAGGGTCATGCCGTTCCAAACGCAGTCAATTCCCTTATCGTTCAGCTCCATCTCCTTGGTATCCCAGTTGATTTCAACAAATTCAACTTCAACGCCGAGAGACTCAGCAAACGCGGCTGCCATGTCGGCATCAAAGCCGATCCATTCACCGTTGTCGCCAATGTAGTCCATCGGTGCAAAATCGGTAATACCAACAACAAGCTTCCCTTTTTCCTGTACATACGCGCTGTCAGAAGCAGCCTCTTCTTTGCCGCAAGCCGCAAAAATGCAGGCAAGCATTGCAACTGCAAGAATCAATGTAATGACTTTATAAAATTTTCTCATGGGATTTATCTCCTTCTCTTTAATATGTTACCACATTACCACATTAGCGTACTAAAGTAAAGTGTTTTTTTGCAATCTTGCTTTATTTTGTAGATTCACACAAGCCGCGGCTGTTTTTTTACCAATAATTATCAGTTTTCACAAAAAATCAGTGCCGTTTGCAGCTACGGCACTGATTTTTTACAGCAGCTCGTCCAATTCGTCGAGCAGCGTACAGAGATTTTCCTCAGAATACTCTATTTCCGAGGAGTACTGCCTTGCGATCTCTGCCAGTTCGGGAATCGATTTTTCCCCTCCGGCGCAGGCTCTTGCGAAGATTGCGCCGATAATCTTCGCACTGAGAACCGCAAAAGACACTCTGCCGGAAATATCTCCATCCAACAACACACCTGCCAGATGTCGGTATAAAAAATAGCAGGTAAGCTGCTCCATCGCGATTTGAAATGCCGGTTCTTCTAAAAACGGCATTTGAAAATCCGTGCTCTCATTGAAATCAGAAAGCCTGCTTTCCCACTTTTTGTCCAGCCGCTCCAACGCAAAAAGCTTCGCAGACCACTGTGCCGGCGTAAGCTCCGGAAGCGCTGCTCCGGCAGCCGACAAAACTGTCTCCCAGCGCTCACTGATTTCTTTTGAGCGATCCTGCATAAGGTCAAACAGCTTTTGCCGGAAAAGAATAAGAGTTTCCTCTTCCCGTGTCAGGTTTTCGTTTATTTCATCCGAGCATAGAATCATCTTTTCTTCAGTGGAAAGAATCAGCATTGCCGCCGCCTCACAGCAGAGACCGAGGCCGATCTCTGTCCGATCCGTAAAAAAATTGCGAAATCTCGGATGATCCGTACAAATTTGGCAGAGGTGTTCCTCCCCGATTGTCGGAATCAAATCACACAAGTTCTGTTCATTCAAAAACGGGCACCGATCAGCATCGGTAAGCCGAAACTGTGCGTTCCCGTCAGCGTCCATTATAATATTTTCCCGCAAGCGTTTCCCGATCTCGCCTTCAACCGTCTGATAATATGCAAGCGTGTCCTTATCAACATCAATTTCCCAGTCGGCGCAGCATGTGTGCTTACAATTTTGCGCAATGCAGGAAAACCTGCTGTAATAATTCGGCCAAACCTGTTTCATTTCTGTCTCATCTCCAGTTTCCGCCCAGCGTGCAGCATCTTTGTAAATCATAGGCACGCAAAAACCGCCGTAACTCCACGCCGCGTTGCAGGCACCGGCAAAGAATCTCCGCGCAGGCATGCGCATCACTGGAGGCCTTGTGATGATCCAGTTCGATACCGAGATAGCTGCTGACCGTATTCAGGCGATGATTGCAAAGCTGCGGGAAACACGCCTTGCTCATACGGACGGTGCAGGCATACTGTGCATACGGCACCCATGCAATTTTGTATGCGCGCAGGCATCTTGCAAGAACACCCATATCAAACGGCGCATTGTGCGCAACCAGGATACCGTCGGAAAAAATCGGCTCAATAGCCTCCCACAGCTCCGAAAATTTTGGGGCATCCTTTACTATCTCCGGCGTAATGCCTGTTAATTCTATGTTAAAGCGGTCAAAATGCGTTTCGGGATTGACCAGTGTTGCAAACTCATGGACGATCTCCATGCCCTCAACCACACTGACACCAATCGCACTCATTCGATTGTTGGCGCTGTTTGGCGTTTCTACATCGAAAACAACAAATCTCATATGTTTCAGCTCCTGTCATGACCATTATATCATAACAGGAGCCGCAGGAAAAGTATTGATATTGATTTCTGACTGTATCGGCCATTGTGAATTAACGATCGATCGCAGGATTCATATAATAGACATTCTTTTCGTCGAGGCGTTCACGAAGTCGCTGTACCGCTTCGCCAAAGCGCTGGAAGTGTACAATCTCACGAGCACGCAGGAATTTGATTACATTGTTGACATCCGGATCATCGGAAAGTCTGAGGATATTGTCATAAGTCGATCTTGCTTTCTGCTCCGCCGCCATGTTTTCTACCAGATCGGTCATCGGGTCGCCCTTGACCTGCATGGTTGCCGCCGTCCATGGCGTACCGGAAGCAAATTGCGGATAGACGCCCGCCGTATGGTCAACAAAATACGCTGCAAAGCCATCGGATTTCTGCTGTTCCGGCGTCAAATTCCTTGTAAGCTGGTGTACAATCGTTCCGACAATTTCCAAATGCCCCAGTTCCTCTGTACCGATATCCGTAAGCAGTCCCTTCAGCTCCGGATACGGCATGGAATAGCGCTGAGACAGATAGCGCAAAGACGCGCCAAGCTCTCCGTCGGGGCCGCCGTATTGCGCAATCACAATGCCGGCAAGCCTCGGATTTGTGTTTGTAATTTTTACAGGATATTGCAGCTTTTTTT
>JAEDKB010000181.1 GCA_016296045.1 Oscillospiraceae bacterium | reverse complement strand
ACATCTCCGTCAATATCACCGTCGAATGTCAAACGCCGTCCGAATGACATCGCGTTCTCCAACTTTTGGTCTGCATATCCAAAAAGGGTGGGAAAGCAAGTAGCGCGAAAAGCCTTTGATAAAGCAATCAAGGCAACGGATATTGACACGATTCTGAAAGCTATTGAGCTTCAGCGGCAAAGCCCCCAGTGGGCGAAAGACAACGGTCAATATATCCCCAATCCCGCCACATGGCTAAATCAAGGGCGCTGGGACGACGAAACGGAGGTTGAAACATTTGGACAAGCTAAGCAATCTGATTTCTCAGGGCTCAAAATCGGCACCGTCCTATAGCCCCGAAGAGGCGCAGCGTATAACCGCAAAAATGAGGGTTGATACATACAACAGCACAGATGGACAACTAACAGGCTATGATTGCGCAAAGTGCAAAAATCGCGGATCCGTTGCTGTCTTGTGCGAAGATTCCAACGGCTGTTATATGCAGGTACGTGATTGCTCTTGCATGAAGATTCGTCGTTGTGTTTGGAAAATGGAGAAATCCGGGCTGCGTGAAATCATCCGAGGCTGCACTTTTGACGCTTTTTTATGTGCAAACCATTGGCAAGAAGCCGTAAAAGAAAAGGCTGTTGCATATGCCGCCAATCCTTCCGGTTGGTTTCTTCTGTGCGGACAAAGTGGCGCAGGCAAAACGCACCTCTGCACCGCAATCTGCAGGAAGCTTCTCTTAGAGGAGCACGAAGTTATCTATATGCCGTGGCGTGATGATATTGCGCAGATAAAAGCGCTGTCTTTGGAGAGCGAGGAACGGCACAAGCGTTTGCAGGAGCTGAAATGTAAAGAAATTCTGTACATTGACGATTTATTCAAAAACGGCAAGGAGAAAGACGGCTCTGCGCTTCCTACTCGCGCGGATATTGATATTGCCTTTGAGATTCTCAACTATCGCTATAACAATCACCTGTTAACGATCATCTCAACGGAAAAAGCGCCACAGGAGCTGCTTGACATTGACCAAGCCATAGGCGGGCGTATCGCAGAGCGCGCTGGCGAATACCTCATCCATATCAGCCCGGACAAGTCTAAAAACTATCGTCTGCGAAATATGATTTCGCTTTGATGTGAGCTTAACTCAACGCATGATCTCACCTTGACGCTTGCGCTCGAAATAGGTGAAAGTGCGGGTGAAGCCGCGAGAAAGCCGCGAGAAATGCGTTATAGTTGACTTCTAATATCGGCAACGTGAAGCGAGAGCGAACCGAGAAGAATTGTGCAGCGAACTCCGAATGAACTCCGAACGAACAGAGAAGAATCCGCCATATTCGGAGATTTCTAAGCCCATAAAAAAAGAGCAGCCGCACAGCGACAGCCATGCAGCCACCCGTAACAGATAACGATTCATAACGATTATACACGAAAGGGCGGTTGCTGTCAATGACGAACGAGGAGCTTGCAATCAAGATACAGGAGGGCGCGGCGGAGCTAATGCCCACGCTTTGGGAACAGGTCAGTCGGTGGGTATACAAGTTGGCGAACAAGTGGGCGTTTGCCTTTTCCGGAAGGGGCGTCAGCGAGGCTGACGACCTCATCAACTCCGGCTATCTCGCGCTTGCGGAGGCGGTGAAAACCTTCCAAGCGGAAAAAGGCGCGGCTTTCACTACATGGTTCACGCTGTTTCTCAAAAAGGCTTTTCTTGACGCCTACGGGATGCGCGCACACAAAAATGACCCGCTGCATGATGCGGTAAGCCTGGACGCGCCGTTGCCAGATAGTAGCGGAAAAGATATTACTTTGGCTGGTGCGGTCGCTGATCCGCGCGGAGAAGCTGCGCTTGCTGCACAGGAGGAACGAATTTTCATTGAGCAGCTTCATGACGCACTGGAAGAAGCGCTTGCGACATTGCCGCAGGAGCAAAGCGAAGTCCTTCGCCTGCATTATTACGACGGGCAGACCTACGAAGCCATAAGCAAGCAATTCGGTGTATACAAGCAGACGATACAGACACGGGCAAATAAAGCGCTCCGAGGGCTGAGAAAGCCGCAGGTCAGCGAAATTCTGCTTCCCTTCATTGACTTCGACTATTACCACGGCGCCGGCGTCGGTGCGTTCCAGCGGACGGGCGCAAGTATTCAGGAGCGCTACTTGCTGAACATGGAGCGCGAATATGAGCGCCGGGAACGGGCGGAATCGCGACAGAAAGAGCAGCGGGCTAAATATCAGGAAGAGCAGTTGCAAGGCGAATTTGAGAACAGTGTGCAGGCAGCTCAAACGAAGGTAGAAAGAATGACCACGGAGGAAAAAACGCGCCTGCTTGAAAAGTATGGATATGCTTAATCTTGATAAATACTCGAATAACACAGGAGGAAACAGCATGAATGGAAAACGAATTTCTGCTCTGAAAGCGATCCGGCTCAAGTGCCTGGACTGCTGTTGCGGGAGCAGTAATGAGGTGAATCTATGCGCGGCTGTAAAATGCCCACTACATCCGTTCCGAGAAGGACATGACCCGTTCAGGGCAAAAAGAGAATATACGCCGGAGCAGAAAGCCGCGCTATCGTCTCGTCTGGCGAAAATCAGGCCCACAAATACAGGGGAGAAATTCAGAAACTATCTTTCGGAGGGCTGAGATACTCCCCAGTGTATTCCGTCGAGGAAATGGCTAAAAAAGCGGTCTAAGCCGCATCCCCCTTTTTGCTGAAAATCCCGCGCATTTGGAAAACCCTACCCTCGCCGTTCCCTTTATGCATAACCATTTGAAACAATAAGAGGGGGGTAAGCTGATAACCGGAGCAATGCTGAATAGACAAAAAGCGGGAGCCGCCCGATAGGGTAGCTCCTGCCTTTTTCATTGCCACTTATCGCAAAAGACAGCCTTCAAAATAAAAAAATGAGAGCCGGCCGCGTCAGCTCTCACGGGGTAAAGGAGCATGACTACGGGCTGCCGTCACCCCCTAACCATCTTCATCATACAACGCCAACACCGAAATGTAAAGCAAAAAATGCAGGAGCTATCTGATCACCGCCCGCTGCATCTGCTAAAAGCAGGTAGTCGCCGCATTAAGGTGACTACCTGCCTGTTTCATTTCACCGTATTCACGTGCAAATAAGCTTGCAGCTCTTCAAGCCATGCCGGCCGGCGTTCCCCGATGGGCAGAAGCTCCCCGTTCCGGTATTCCGCGACCTTCACAAAGCCGTTATCGTTGTCGTAGAATTCCGCTTCATCGCAGTAAGGAAGCACCTTCTTTACAGCCTCCCAGCGCCCCGAGAAACGGCGCAGCACATCTTCACGGTCAATATCATGACCTCCACGCTTAACGCGGTTTTCAATGCGTGCAAGGCTTTCTTGTGCGGTATCCAGCGCAATATAGTAAAGACGCACATGGTAGCCCGCCTCCCGCGCCTGTTTTGCGGTCTGCTCCGTCTTATAGCCGGAAAGGGTGGTTTCCTGCGTAAAGGACACGCCCCGCTGCAAGCATTCCCGAATCTTCGTAACCGCCGCCTTACCGCCTGTAAGCACATTACCGCCAAGCTCTGCGGTGATCTTATCCACATCAATGATCGTGCCGAGGTCATTACGGCTACCCTTCAAAACGCCGGTGAAACTGCTCTTACCAACACCATTCACACCGCCGATGATATTATATATTTTCATGTTTCATCCTCCACATACTCCATGATGTCGCCAGGTTGGCAATGGAGATACGAGCACAATCGTTCAAGCGTCCTTGTGTCAATATTTCCATCGCCGTTTTTCATTT
>JAEDKB010000180.1 GCA_016296045.1 Oscillospiraceae bacterium | reverse complement strand
TCGAAGAGATCAAGGCCTTCGGCCAGATGATGGGCTTCGAGGTCATCGAAATCAAATAACTCTCTCTTTTATATCTTGATAGGAGGAAACTCAGAATGGAAAATATTAAAATTGGCGTATTTGGTACATTCAGAGGTCTGCAGTACATTGAGGCCATCAACATTCTTGACGGTGCGGAAGTGACTGCGATCTGCGACCGCGACCCTCAAAAACTTGAAGAGGCAAAGGCCATTCTTCCCACAGATGTAAAAGTCTGCGAAACTTTCGAAGAACTGATCCATAGCGGAATCGATGCCGTTGTTCTCTGCAATTTCTTTAATGAGCATGCCCCCTATGCTATTCAGGCCATGAAGGCAGGCGTGCACGTTCTGTCCGAAACCACCGCTGCTGTTACCATGAAAGAATGCGTCGAATTGGTCGAAACCGCAGAACAGACCGGCTGCATCTACTCTCTGGCTGAAAACTATCCGTATTTCCGTGCAAATATGGAAATGGAAGAGGTATACAAGTCCGGCGACCTCGGCGAGGTCATCTTCGCAGAAGGTGAATACATCCATCCCATGAGCCGTCAGGAAAATGAGTTCTACAATCCCGGTCCCAAGCATTGGCGTTCGCTGACTCCCTGCACATACTACTGCACGCACGCCATGGCACCGCTGATGAAGATTACCGATCTGATGCCGAGAAAGATCATCGGCAAGGTCGCAGTCGGCAAGCAGTATGCTCAGGACATCGGTGCAAAGTCTGCAGACAATTACGGCGTGCTGCTCGTTGAAATGGATAACGGTGCTCTGTTCCGTGTCGGCGGCTGCGGCGCCTTCGGCCCGAAGGGCAACTGGTACCGTCTCGGCTGCTCCCGCGGTGGCGTAGAAAGCATTCGCGGCGATATGGATAAAGTCCGCCTCGTGGTGAACCCTTGGAATCTGAATGAAAGCAACCGCAGAACCGGCACCGAATGTGTCTATACGCCGGCGCTGAAAGAAGGCGGTGAAAAGGCTGCTAACTTTGAGCATGGCGGTGCTGACTACTGGGTCACCAAGGATTTCATTGCTGATATCCGTGAGCACAAAGAGCCCTATATGAATGTCTATCGTGCAGCAGCTCTGTCCGCACTGGGTATTCTCGGTTGGGAAAGTGCCGTTGATAACAGCAAGCAGCTTCTGGTCCCCGACTTCCGCAAGAAGGAAGAACGCGATCTGTACCGCAATGACGAAAACTCTCCGTTCTTTATGAACGGCAAAGAGCCGTCGCTGCCGAACGCACTGAACTATTTGGAAGACTGATACAATCACGCAAAACCGGAATCCTGGCATAAGATTATCGAAGGAGACCTTCAATCCGCTGAAGCATAAAACAGTATAGCCAAAGCCCGTGCTTTTCAAAAATCGAAAGCACGGGCTTTTTTATTATTTATCTTGGAATACTCAAGCCAAGCGTTTCATAGAGGGATGCGTCAGCGGCATGGTCCTAGGTGTTACTGCGGCAGCAGAGGCTGCTTTGAACACTATTGCGGAATGCTTCAGATTATGGAACGGGCAGATGCTCTGCTAACAGAAGAAAACAGCAATGATGTTTTCTATGACATGGTCATCAAGCAAGAACTGCCTTTGACCCTGAAACTGCTGTTTCGCTCCAGAGAGATGGGGGCTTGGCCATTCATGAGCTGCTCTGTGAAGTATCATATTATCCCAGCATCGGTATTACAGCATTATTTAATACTTATGTTCCGGATCGCATCATTATTTCCAGCCGCTCAAATGTATATGATGTTTTTCTGATCAATCGGCAATCGAATATGCACGAAGCTAGGATGCAACGCCATATTGCCGACAGATTATATTCAGCTGTTCGCATTTGGATGAACACAGTCCGCGCCTGGCATTGACTGCCTTCATGCCGGAACGCATTACGGACGATATTTTCATCTAAATCTTTTGAAAACTACAATTGATTGCGGAAATCTTACTTCTCGTTCCGACAGGCAAAAAAGCCACTTCCCTTGCCGCTTTGGAACAAGCCTATGGAAGAAAGCGAATCTACGATGATAGAAATAACGGACTTGTCAACAATACTATCGCACAAGGCTAGGGACTGTTCTGCCTCAATATAGGCTTTGACTCGGAATATATCAATATCCGTCCAATCATGTGAAACTTCTTGCCAATTTCCCCGTTCTACTGGATTCTTGCTGATTTTCAGTATAGAACTAGCAAAAGAAATGTTTGAGCGGTTGTCTTTTTCCTAACAAGCATTGGTCATATGTTCCCTGCATTTGATAGTTCTGAACTCTCAGTCAAAAATGTAGTTTGCTGCTCTTTTTATGGTACTTTGTGAATGGTTTTTTCAGTGAAGGAAAAGAACAATAAAGAAAAGTCCGACCAATTTCGCCGCCTGCTCACATCCAGACGCGACTTATTTCAGTTTGCAGCTGGCATAAATCTATTTATTTTTCTGACGATATTGGTTCGGTGTAACACCTTTTTCTTGCTTGAATATACGATAAAAATAGTTGAGATCCTGAAATCCGACTTTTTCAGCCAGGTCATTAATTGGAATATTGCTTTTCTCAAGCAACTCACATGCAACTTGGAGCCGAACCTTCTTCAAGTATTCGCTGAGACTTGCTCCGGTTTCTTTTTTGAAAATCCTTCCCAAATATGCAGGACTGAAGCTATACAGTTTGGCAAGTAGACTGACAGTCAAGGGCTCCTCATAGTGCGTATTGATATATCTTTTTATTTCGGGTACCGGTCCGTTCGCACAGATGCGGTATTGATTCTCAATGTGCTCATTGTCGGGCATCTCTGCTAATGGGTCTTCTTTTGCATCCAGTTTTTCTTTGATACGACTTAGGAAGCCCTCCAAAATCGTTTCATCGACAGGCTTCAGCAGGTAATATTTAACTCCATACTGCATTGCCTCCTGCGCATAGGCAAATTCACCGTATGCGCTGACAATGATAACCTGACAAGGGTGCTTGGAACTACTGATCTTTCTGATCAATCCCAAGCCATCAAGAATCGGCATCTTTAAATCGGTTACAATCAAGTCATAGTGGAACTGTTGGAATTTCTCCCACGCTTCTTCTCCATTTGACGCGGTGTCTGTGACGATAAAACCACAGCCATTCCAATTCACGATTACCTTCAATCCCTTGCATACGCTGGGCTCGTCATCTACCAACAATGCTGTATACATCAGTGATTCCCCTCCGAGTCCGGTTGTTTTTTTGGCAAGGTTATTGTGACAGTTGTTCCCTTATTCTCTCTGCTGAAAATCTGCATATCGGCCATGTCTCCGTATGCCAGCTTGATGCGTCTGTACACATTTTGAAGCCCGATCGATTTGTCTGTATCAGGATTGCGGATATACTTCTGCAGCTCTGATAGCGCTTGCTCATTCATTCCGATACCTGTATCAATGACAGAAATGATGATCTGTGCATCGTCTGGCTCAACCAATATCTGAATTTCGCCAGCTTCCTGTTTCGGTTCGATTCCGTGAATGACGCAATTCTCTACAATTGGCTGAACCAAAAGTTTTAATACCGAGTTGCTCAGAGCGGAATCACTCGCGGAAACACGGTACCGGATTCTATTGTCCAACCGATAGTTTTGAATGGTAATATATTTCTCAATAAAGAGCAGTTCTTCATAAAGAGAACAGTATTTTTCGCGTGTGTCAATATATCTGCGAAAGCTCTCTGCAAAAATCTTGACGATTCTTGCAGTCTGCACATCCTGTTTCAGAATCAAATT
>JAEDKB010000179.1 GCA_016296045.1 Oscillospiraceae bacterium | reverse complement strand
AGCGCACCTGCTCCCGCTGTGACACGTTTGAGACGAGAGAAATTGACGCGCTTGGGCACAAGTATGAAAACGGCGTTTGTGTGCAGTGCGGAGAGAAAGACCCGAACGAACAGCCAACCATAGAGTTTGTTGATGTTCCGCAAAAGGCGTGGTACGTTGAAGCGGTGAACTATGCCGTGCGGAACGGGCTGATGAACGGTGTGGGTAACGACCAATTCAATCCCGAAGGAAGCATGACGCGTGCTATGCTTGTGACGGTACTGTGGCGCTACGAAGGAGAGCCGGAAGCAGGGAAAAACACCTTCTCCGATGTGCCGAACGGGCAATGGTACACGAAAGCGGTCGCATGGGCTGCGGAAAACGGCATTGTCGGCGGCGTTGGGAACAATCGATTTGATCCCAATGGTGAAATCACCCGCGAACAGATGGCGACGATCCTGTTCCGCTACGCGGAAAAGAAGGGAATCGATACGAGCAAGCGCGGCAGTCTGAATATCTTCTCTGACGAAAAACAGCTCAGTGACTACGCCAAAGACGCTGTACAATGGGCAGTCGCGGAGCAGATTATCAACGGCTCAGACGGCAAGCTACTGCCGCAGGGCAGCGCCACAAGAGCACAAGTGGCAACAATTCTTATGCGTTTCATTGAGAATAAGATAAAATAAAAACATATAACGCAGGGTCGGGAAATGTCCCGACCCTGCGTTTATCGTGTTTATTCATTGAACGTTTCTGCGGTTATAAAGCTTTGCAAGACCGCCTTCGGAGGTTTCACGGTAGCGCTCGCTGATGTGCTGTCCGGTTTCCTTCATGGTTCGGACGACCATGTCAAAGCTGATATTTCGGGTGCCGCAGAGGAAGTGAGAAAGGTTGAATGCGTCCATTGCGCGTTTTGCGGCAACGGCATTGCGCTCGATGCAGGGAATCTGCACCAGGCCGCAGATGGGATCGCACGTCAGCCCGAGTTGATGCTCCATGGCAATTTCTGCCGCGTATTCCGTTTGCCCGATGGACATTCCCATCAGCGTACACAAGGCGGCGGCAGCCATGGAGCAGGCGGTACCGATTTCTGCCTGACAGCCGCATTCCGCTCCTGAAATGGAGGCATTGCGTTTTACCAGAGCACCAAACAGACCGGCAACAGCCAGAGCCTGCAAAATGGTATCGTCGGAGAATTTGTGACGCTCCTGCATATAAAGCAGAACAGAGGGCAGAACGCCGCATGAGCCGCAGGTCGGTGCGGTGACAATCGTACCGTTGGCAGCGTTTTCCTCGGCAACGGCGTAAGCGTAGGAGCAGACAAGGCGCAGCTCTCGCACCTGCGGAATCTCGTCGGGAACCTCCTGCGAAAACAGGTATTTTGCCTTGCGTTTTACATTCAGACCGCCGGGAAGAATCCCGTCCGTATGCAGACCGATTTCGATAGAGCGCTTCATCGCACGCCAGATTTCTCTTAAAAAGTCCCAAATTTCAGGGCCTTCATTCAATTCGACGTATTCGCTCAGAGAAATATAACGCCATGCACAGAACTGTGCGATTTCCGCAAAGGAATTTTCGGGATAGACCTCTTCGGCGGCAGAAGGATCCTCGCCGTCAATCAGAATATCGCCGCCTCCGATAGACTGCACACGCATTTTACCGACCTCATCGTCACCGATATAGGCGAAAAAGTCCAATGTATTCGGATGCGGCAGCTCCTCGGTCGTATATTCGCAGAATTGCACTTCGGTTTTGCTTCTGCCGAGAATATCGTATAAGACGCGGTCGGTGCCGTGGCCGCGACCTGTTTTGCATAGAGATTGGTAAAGCTTTACGCGGTAACGTTCCGCATCGGGATAGCGCTCGAGAAACAGCTTTGCGGCGCGTGCCGGCCCCATGGTATGAGAACTGGAAGGACCGGTGCCGATTTTATAAACATCGCGGATCGACTTCAACCGAATTCACCTCTGTGTTCAATTTCGTGCACATTATATCAGCTTTACGGGAAAAATACAATTCCCGGAAACTATTTTTTCTTCATTGCTTCCAGCGACAGTTCGCCGGCCAGCTTATACAGCGCGTCGGAAAGCACGGTTTCTATGGGAAGCTGTGCCAGCTCCGCAACATGCTTATAAAAGGCTGCGACCACCGGATCAAGGGTGATTGTTACGCTCACCATTCGGAGTCCTCCCTCAGGGCAATAGTTCGGTAGTTCATTCTATGAAATTGCTTGACATATGTGATACAATGATAATGGATTATTACCGAAAGGAAGAAATATACGAATGGCAAAGGATAAAAAAGTGGAACAGATCACCGATATGGAGGTGGATTTTGCTCAATGGTACACCGATGTGTGCAAAAAGGCGGAGTTGATCGACTACTCTTCGATTAAGGGCATGTTTATCTATCGTCCGTATGGCTATGCGATTTGGGAAAACATCCAGAAGCTGATGGATGCCGAATTCAAAAAGACGGGCGCGGAAAATGTCTATATGCCGATGCTGATCCCCGAATCGCTCCTCCAGAAGGAGAAGGATCACGTGGAGGGCTTTGCACCGGAATGCGCATGGGTCACGATGGGCGGCAGCGAAAAGCTGGAAGAGCGCTACTGCATCCGTCCGACGTCTGAAACACTGTTTTGCGAGCATTTCCGCAATGTAATCCAGTCGCATCGTGATTTGCCCAAGATGTATAATCAGTGGTGCAGCGTTCTGCGTTGGGAAAAAACCAGCCGCCCGTTCCTGCGCCATCGTGAATTCCTGTGGCAGGAGGGGCATACCATGCACGCCACCGCGGAAGAAGCCAAGGAAGAAACCGAGCGTATGCTGAATGTATATGCGGACTTCTGCGAAAATGTGCTGGCAATGCCTGTTACCCGCGGACAGAAGACGGACAAAGAAAAATTCAACGGCGCGGAAGCAACCTATACCATCGAATGCATGATGCATGACCGCAAGGCGCTGCAGGCCGGCACCTCCCATTATTTCGGTGACGGCTTTGCAAAAGCCTTTGATATCACCTTTACCAGCAAGGATAATCAGCGTGAGTATCCGCATCAGACCTCATGGGGCGTTTCCACCCGTCTGATCGGCGGCATTATTATGACCCATGGCGATAATAACGGTCTTGTGCTTCCTCCGAAGATCGCACCGGTGCAGATTGTGGTGATCCCCGTTGCACAGCATAAGGAAGGCGTTTTGGAAGCGGCAAAGAAGCTTGCCGATCGTCTGAGCGCTGCCGGCTATCGTGTGAAGATGGATACCTCCGACAACTCTATGGGCTGGAAATGCGCACAGTATGAGATGAAGGGCGTTCCGCTCCGTGTGGAAATCGGCCCGAAGGACATGGAGCAGAATCAGTGCTGCATGGTGCGCCGCGACAACCGCGAAAAGTCCTTCGTTTCGCTGGATGATGTTGAATCCGCTGCTGCCGAACTGTTGCAGGCGGTACATGACGGGCTGTATGCCAAGGCACTGAAGAATCTTCAGGAGCATACCTACGTTGCACACTCTCTGGAAGAAGCAAAGCAGATTCAGGAGGAAAAGGGCGGCTTTATCAAGACCATGTGGTGCGGGGATGAGGCTTGCGAGCTGAAAATGAAGGAGGTTGCCGGCATGACCAGCCGCTGCATACCGTTTGCACAGGAGCATCTGGATGATGTTTGTCCCGTCTGCGGCAAGCCTGCCAAGAAAATGATCTACTGGGGAATCGCATACTGATTTCATTTTAGAACGAATCCGAAATATGTTCAGGGACTGCCGCAAAATTATTGTTTTGC